>JBDUBS010000445.1:0-4343 GCA_040003875.1 Acidimicrobiia bacterium
CGTCCGAGGGGCGCGGTCGGGAACTCGATCGGCCCGATCCCGAGCGCGGCGATGGTGGCGAAGGCGACGCGCCCGAGATCGAGTTCGGTGTCAACGAGGCGCCGGCCACCCCAGCCAACGGCGGTGGCCCGAGCGGGATCGGTCGCAAGCCGATCGGCCTGGCCGCGAGCCTCGGTGGGGGTGGCCACCGCGAGATGGACCATGTGCTCGGCACCGATCCGGGCCGCGGTGGCGGCATCGGTGACGGTGGGGGTGCCGAGCGCGAGGGCCGCGACGAGGAGTGGGCCGCGCACGACCGCAGCGGCGCCGAGCGCGAGCGACGCGAGCGCGTCGGCCGTCGGGATCGGATCGGCCTCGGTGGATCCGATCGCGATGACCATCGACGATGGGAGACCGAGTCGCCGACGCCACCGCTCGCGGACGAACGGTGACAGGTACGGGTGCTCTGCCGCCGCGACGGCGTCGCGCGGCCAGACGACGGCGCGGTCGCCGATCTCGGCCGCGACGCCAGGGTCGCGCACGATGATCGCAGTGGCCTCGTTGCGTGCGGCGTCCGAGAGTTCGGAGCGGTGCTCGCAGACGATCCCGACCGGCAGCGGACCACGAAGCGCGGCGTCGAGGCCGATCGCGACCGGCGAGGTGGCCAGGATCGCAGCCGGTGCGCCGAGGCTGCGATCGAGCGCATGCGGCCGACACCAGGTGCGCAGCGCCACGACCAATGGAGTGATCGCGGTCGAATCGACGTGGCCGCCGATCAGGCCGAGCAGCGGGAGGCTCACGGTTCGGTGAGCCGGGCGACAACCGGCGCCCAGTCCAGCGCGGCGACCCGCTCCCGCCCGGCGGCACCCATCTTCTCGGCCAGAGCCGGGTCGTCGGCGAAGCGGTCGATTGCGGCTGCGATCGCTTCGGGCGATCCGTCGGTGACGAACCCGTTGACGCCGTCTTCCACCCACTCGAGCACCCCGCCCGAGTCCGTCGCGGTGATCACCGGCTTCCCGGCGCGGAACGCCTGGAGCGTGACGTAGCCGTAGTCCTCGTCGTACGGCGCGTAGACCACCGCGAGGGCACCGGCGTAGCGGTCGACGAGGTCGGTGTCCGGGACGAACCCCAACAACTCGAGACGATCGGCAACGCCGAGCCGTTGGGCCTGGGCGGCCAACTCGTCGGCGAGTGAACCGCGCCCGGCCAGTTGCAACCGGGTCGGGGTCCGCAGGTGGGCCAACGCGTCGACGAGCAGCCCCGGCCGCTTGTTGCCCTCGAGTCGCAGCGGACAGAACACCGACGCGCCCGCCGGGCCGGGATGGAGATCGGACCACAGCGGGGCCGGGTGGTACAGCGGCTCGGACGCCAGGCCGTTGTACCGGGCGAGGCGGTCGGAGACGACGCCGGAGATGGTGAAGAGCCGCTTGGCCTCGGACAGGGCGCGGGTGTCCCATTCGGTGAGGAGTCGTTGTAACTCGAGGCCCTGGTCGTCGAGGGTGAAGTCGGACCACGGGCCGTCGGCGCCGTCGTACGCCCCCCGATGCTGGTGCGCGAGCCAGACCACCTTGTTCGGATGCTGGACGAAGTAGGACGGAAAGTTGATCGCGACCACGAGGTCGGCGTCGATCGGGGTCATCCGCCAGGCCAGCGCGGCGTCGAAGATGCGCTCGCGGTCCCACACCGTCGGGATCCGAACCAACTCGGCGCGGTGACCGGCGGCCTCAGCGGCGGCGACCAGGTTCTCCATCAACGCCTCGGCTCCGCCGCGCATGAACGGAACCTGGGCGCCGCACACGCAGATGTCCATCGAGCGATGGTATAGCCCGGTCCCCGAGCTGACGGGGTGCCGTGAGCCCGCAACCTCGACCAGTAGTGTTCCCTCACCGTGGAACGAAAGGGACGGCTCGGTTTCGTACCGGCGCGCTATGGCGACGGCGTCGTCGGGGGCGCCGAGGCGGTCCTGCGAGAGATGGCGCACGGTCTCGCCCGTCGCGGGTGGGAAGTGGACGTGCTCACCACCTGCGCACGGGACCACTTCACCTGGGAGAACGTGTTCGACCCGGGCGTCGAGTCGGTCGCCGACGGCGTAACGGTCCGACGCTTCCCGACGGTGATCTCCACGGCACGCGCGGAGCGCGCGCAGTTCAACGCCGCGATCAGTGCCGGTGCCCCGCTGGCGATGACCGAGCAAGAGCGCTGGATGAATGACGACCTGCGCCTGCCCGAGATGTTCCACTACCTGCTCGACCACTCCGACGAGTACCGAGCCCTGGTGTTCGCGCCGTACCTCTTCTGGCCGGCGTTCGCCTGTGGTCAGGTGGCGCCCGACCGCACGATCCTCATGCCCTGCCTGCACGACGAACCCGAGGCGTACCTCGACATCTTCCACCCGGTCTTCTCGGGGTCGCGTGGACTCTGGTTCCTCTCCGATCCCGAGTGCGACCTCGCCCGCTCGATCCACCCGCGGCTCACGGACTACGAGGTGATCGGCTCGGGGCTCGACGTTCCGGCGTCCTACGACCCGGAGGGTTTCCGCGCCCGCCACGGCATCGAGGGTCCGTTCGTGATGTACGCCGGCCGACGCGAAGGCGGGAAGAACTGGGAGGCGATGCTCGACGCATTCGCCCGGGCCGTCGTGAACGGAGGACTGTCGCTCTCGATGGTCACGATGGGTCACGGCGAAGTGGTGCCACCACCGGAGATCGCGGATCGGGTCTTCGACCTCGGCTACGTGTCCGAAGCCGAACGGAACGACGCTTACGCAGCTGCGGCGGCCTACATCCAGCCGTCGGCGTTCGAGAGTTTCTCGCGCACGATGATGGAGGCGTGGCTCGCAGGCACGCTGGTGATCGCGGCAGGGGCAAGTGCCGTGAACCGCTGGCACTGTGACCGGTCCGGAGCGGGCCTCGTGTACGACGACGACGACGAGTTCGAGGAGTGTCTTCGATTCGTCGCCGAGGCACCTGAGGCCGCGGCAGGGATCGCCGAGGCGGGCCGTCAGTACGTGCTCGACCGCTACACGTGGCCGCCGGTGCTCGACGCGGTCGAGCGCACGATCGACATCTGGCTTCCGTGGAGCTGACATGCGCATCCTGATGGTCAGCCCGTACCCGCCGACCCGCGACGGACTCGCGAACTACGCGGTGCAAGAGGTGAAGCGCTTGCGAGCGGACGGCGACGATGTGGAGGTGCTCTCACCCGGACCGTCCGCCGCCCACCACCACCTCGACCTCATCGGCGCGCGGGGCGCCCTTGCGCTCGCGCGCCGGGTCCGGAGCTACGACCGCGTGATTGTGCAGTACCACCCGAACATCTTCTTCGGCGACCGGCCCACGCCCTCGGAGCGGGCACGGACCTACGCGGCGCTCACCGTCGCCTTCCGCACGGCCCATCACGTGGAGGTACGGGTGCACGAATACCCTCACGCGGGGGCGGAGACCAAGGCCGAGGCCACCGCCGCCCGTCAGATGTGGGCTGCCGTGGATCGCATCTCGGTCCACACCGAGCGCGAACGCGTTGAGTTCGCGGCGGCGTTCGGCATCGCGCCGGAGCGCATCTCCATCGAGGATCACGGCGCCAACTTCGAGAAGCGCACGAGCCTCGACAAGGTCGACGCGCGGGCGCGGCTCGGGTTGCCGGCCGACGGCTACCTGTTCCTCGCAATCGGGTTCGTCCAACCGCACAAGGGCTTCGACCGCGCGGTCCGGGCCTTCGCCGGCCTGGCCGCGCACGGGTGCCGGTTGGAGATCGTGGGCTCGGTCCGGCTCGACGACACCGACTACGTGTCCTACGTCGAGGACCTCCGGGCCCTGGTCGCGGCGACACCCGGCGCCAACCTCCGCGAGGAGTACGTGAGCGACGCCGAGTTCGACATCTGGATCGTGGCGGCGGACGCGCTCGTCCTGCCGTACCGGCTCATCTGGTCGTCAGGGGTCTGCGAGCGCGCCGCGCTCTACCACCGTCCCGTGATCGCGTCGCGCATCGGCGGACTCGCCGATCAGGGTGGAGCAGAGATGATGTTGGTCGACGACGACCGCGAGTTGGCGATCGCGATGCGTTCGCTCGCAGGACTCGTCGACGACGTCCGGGTCACCGGCAACTGGCCCGGACCCGATCGCGCCGCTGTGATGGACGAGATCCGGCTGCGAGCCTCGCGCCGGAGTCCGGCCGGCGCGTCGATGGGGGCGACCCAGACCGTGGCGCCAGTGCGTCAGACTGCGCCACTGCGTCGACTCCGGCCGCTGACCATGCCCGACGCCCGCTCCGCCCGGCCCGGGGCCTCGGCCCTGAAACGGGTGGTGCGGCGGCTCACGGCCTGGCAGACCGACCCCATCATCAAGCAGGTCAACCAACTCCAGCAG
>JBDUBS010000394.1:0-4341 GCA_040003875.1 Acidimicrobiia bacterium
CACGGGCCCGACGGTCACGGGCCCGACGGTCACGGGCGTCTGCGGCTCGGGCATCATCGAGGTCATCGCCGAACTGTTCCTCGCCGGGATCATCGCGACCGACGGCACCATCCGCGGCGAGGCGGCGGCCCGGACCGACCGCGTGGTCGCCGATGGGCGCACCTTCTCCTACCGACTGTTCGACTCGGGTCAGACCCAACTGTTCGTCACCCAGAACGACGTGCGGGCGATCCAACTCGCCAAGGCGGCACTGCGGGCCGGGATCGACCTCCTGCTGGAGCACGCAGACTTGGCGGCGGTGACCGACATCCGTCTCGCCGGGGCCTTCGGCGCTCACATCGACCCGCTGTACGCGATGGTGCTCGGCTTGGTGCCGGACTGCCCGCTCGACGGCGTGCGTGGCGTCGGCAACGCGGCGGGAGCCGGTGCCGTGCGGGCGCTCGTCTCCGCCTCGCAACGGACCGAGATGGAGCACGCCGTCCGCCGGGTGACCAAGGTTGAGACCGCGATCGAACCGCGCTTCCAGGAACTGTTCATCGCCGCGATGGGCTTCCCTCACACAACGGCCGCGACTCCGCACCTGTCGCAACTGGTCGACCTGCCCGCACCAACCGCGTCCGCGCCGTCCAGTCGCCGACGGCGGCGACCACCATCCACCACCGAGGAGTGATCATGAGCGAACCGGCACGGGGTCGGCGGAGCGGAGGGCGGGCGGGGCGCCAGGCCGCGCGTGCCGCGCACGTCGTCGCACGCGAGCCCTTCCTGACGCGGGCGATCACGCCCTACGAGTTGGTGTCCACCGAGGGCCTCGAGACGCTCGAACACAACGCAGACACGATCCTCGAAGAGGTAGGGATCGAGGTGCACGACCACCAGGTCGCGATCGACCTGTACCGGTCGGCCGGCGCGGAGGTCAGCGGTACCCGGGTGCGGTTCCCGCGCGGGCTGTGCCGGCAGATCGTGCAGGCCTCCGCGCCACGAACCTACGTGCAGCACGCACGCAATCCGGCAAACAACGTGCAGATCGGTGGCGACGCGACAGTGTTCGCACCGAACTACGGATCGCCTTTCGTCTACGACCTCGACGCCGGTCGCCGTTACGCCACACTCGCCGACTTCGAGAACTTCGTGAAGCTCGCGTATCTCTCGCCGAACCTCCACCACTCGGGCGGCACCGTGTGCGAACCGGTCGACGTGCCGGTGAGCAAACGGCACCTCGACATGGTCTGCGCCCACCTGCGCTACAGCGACAAGGCGTTCATGGGATCGGTGACCGCCGGTACGCGGGCCGAGGACAGCTTCGAACTCGCCCGTATCGGTTTCGGTGGTGACCTCGGGGACCGCACCGTGATGACGAGTCTCATCAACGCGTCATCACCGCTCGTCTGGGACGCGTCGATGCTCGAGGCCGCCCGGGTCTACGCAGAGCACAACCAGGCCACGATCATCACGCCGTTCATCCTCGCCGGGGCGATGGCACCGACCACCTCCGCCGCAGTCGCGGCCCAGACGCTCGCGGAGGCGCTCGCGGGAATGGCCTTCGTGCAACTGGTGCGGCCCGGCGCGCCGGTGGTGTTCGGGTCCTTCGCCAGCTCGATGTCGATGCAGACGGGGGCGCCGACTTTCGGGACCCCCGAGCCGGCGATCGTCCTCTACACCTGCGCGGCCCTCGCCCGTCGCCTCGGCGTGCCCTTCCGATCGGGCGGTGCACTCACCGCATCGAAGGTGCCGGACGCGCAGGCGGCGTACGAATCGGCGTCGACACTCATCCCGACCCTCATGGCCGGAGTCAACTTCGTGCTCCACGCAGCCGGCTGGCTCGAGGGTGGTCTGAGCATCGGGTACGAGAAGTTCATCATCGACGACGACCAACTCGGGATGATGGCGACGTTCGCCCGCGGACTCGACCTCTCCGCCAACGGCCAGGCCATGGATGCGTTCCGCGAGCACGAACCGGGGGTGCACTTCCTCGGAACCACCCACACGCTCGCCAACTTCGAGACCGCGTTCTACCGCTCGCAGATCGCGGACAACGGCAGCTTCGAGCAGTGGAGCGAGGAGGGCTCGCTCGACGCCGCCCAGCGCGCAAACCGCATCTGGAAGGAACGCCTCGCGAGCTACGAGCCCCCACCGATCGACGACGCGATCGACGAGGAACTGCGTGACTACGTCGCCCGCCGCAAGGCGGTGCTCCCCGACGAGTTCGAGTAGCCGGCCGCGCGCCGCGCCGTGCGGCGCCGCTCGGTCAGGCCAGCTGCTCCATCGCCCGCTGCATCTCATCCGGCGTCATGTCGCGGATGTGAGTGTGGAACGACCAGAGGTGGCCGAACGGGTCGGAGACCATCGCGGCACGATCACCGTAGAACTGGTCCTCGGGTGCCCGCACCACCGCGGCACCCGCGACCACAGCCTTCGCGACGGTTGCGTCGACGTCGGCGACGTACTGGTGCAGCAGCACCGACGAACCACCGAGTTTGGTCGGGTTGGCACCCGATCCCGGCATGTCGTCCGGAGCATCGGCGAGGAAGACTGACGCGCCGTTAACCACGATCTCAGCGTGTCCGATCTTGCCGTCGGGCATCGGCATGCGGTACTGCTCCTCGGCGCCGAACGCGGCGGAGTAGAAGTCGATCGCGGCGGACGCGCCGTCGATCATCAGGTAGGGAACGATTCGGTCCTTGTACACCGGCGGAACTGCATCGGCCATCGGAATCCTCCCGAGGGGGTGGCGAGCGAGCGCGACGAACATTAGGTGTCGCCGATGGCGACCGCCACGGGCCGCTCACCGGGCTGGGGACACCCGTCCCGCGTTGATCGACAGCCTCGGCCCGACCTGGGGGCTGCACCTCGTCGACGCCAACATCGCGATCGGCGACCTGGTGACGCTGGCAGGTCAAGCGGCGACGGCGTGGAGCCGGGCGCACTCGAACTGATCGCGGCAGATACGGTGCCGGCACCGGCGCCTTGCGTCGGCCTCCCACCACCGAACCCAACCGAACCGGAGCGCGCTTCCATGACCAAGACCGTGATGATCACCGGTGCCGGATCCGGCTTCGGGAAGGGCGCGAGCCTCGCGCTGGCCGCGCGGGGACATCGGGTGATCGCGACGACCGAGACCGCCGACCAGGCCGACGCACTGCGGGCCGAGGCCCCCGAACTCACCGTTGAAAAGCTCGACATCACCTCGGCGGACGTCGCCAAGGCCGACGACTGGGACATCGACGTCCTCATCAACAACGCGGGCGCCGGTCAGACCGGTCCGATGGCCGACGTCCCGATCGACCGGGTCCGTCACCTGTTCGAGGTCAACGTGTTCGGCACGCTCTCGATCACCCAGCACGTCCTGCCGCGAATGGTCGCGAGGGGCTCGGGGCGGGTGATCATCGTCTCGTCGATCGCGGGGGTGATGTCGGGCCCGTCATTCGGTCCGTACTCCATGACCAAGCACGCGCTCGAGGCCATGGGCAAGGCGATGCGGGCCGAGCTGGCACCCCAGGGCATCGACGTCACGCTCCTGAACCCCGGGCCGTATCTCACCGGGTTCAACGACCGCATGGCCGATTCGATGTGGGAATGGTTCGGCGACGACGCACTGAACGCGCCGGGCACACCGATGTTCCAAATGATGCGCGAGTTCGTCACCGGTGGGCAGATGGACCCGGCCGAGGTCGTCACGCGCATGGTGGAGCTGACCGAGGCGACCACCACGACCGAGAACAACTTCGTACCACCCGACGTGCTCGGCACGATGGCCGTCCCCGCCGACGGATAGCGACACTCGTTTCCTGCGCCGGCACGGGGGGTATACGACAAGCGACCCACCCGTCGCCCGGAGGCCCTGATGGAGCGCAAGGACCTTGAGTCGGATCCGGACGCGCCGGACACCGTCGACCAGTTCCACTTCTCGTTCGACGCGCGCTTCCGACATCTGCTCGCCGCCCTCGACGTCCGACCCGCGAACTCCCGGGTCACGATCGGCGTGAGCACGCTCATGATCCAGTTCGGCCCGTGGCGGGTCGACACCCCGATCACGAACGTGCGCGAGGTGTGCGAGACCGGCCCGTACCGTTGGTACCGCGCCATCGGTCCGCGCCTCTCGCTCGCCGATCGCGGTCTCACGTTCGGGTCCTCGACTGCCGGTGGCGTCTGCGTCCTGCTCCACGAGCCCGTTCCCGGGATCGTGCCGTTCGCGACGATCCGCCATCCGGGCATCACGCTCACCGTCGACGACCCGCCACGGTTCGCCACGGTGCTGCGCCAGCGGGCACGACTGTCGCCATCCGGCTGACGGACCCATCCGTGGTCCACCACTCCGCCCGCCGCGCGGTTTGCCGTCACATC
>JBDUBS010000122.1:0-4338 GCA_040003875.1 Acidimicrobiia bacterium
CCGAGACACAACCTGGGTCAAGCACCGACCCCTTGCGTCGGTGCTTGACCCAAGTTCGATGAAACCGCCCACGCGTGGTCCCCCGCGTAACGTGCACGCCATGAACGTCGAACGCGACAGCCTCCCGATCAATCCACTCTTCACCCGTGGCGGCGAAGCGACGCAGCGCCCCCGATTCACCCTCGGTACCGACGAGATGTTGCCCGAGACTGCGTACCAGATCATCCACGACGAGGCGATGCTCGACGGCAACGCTCGACTCAACCTCGCCACGTTCGTCGGCACCTGGATGGAGCCCGAAGCCGTCCGCCTGTACCAGGAGACCATCGACCGCAACATGGTCGACAAGGACGAGTACCCCGCGACGGCAGCGATCGAGGAGCGGTGCTGGCGCATCCTCGCCGACCTCTGGCACGCGCCCGATCCGGCCAACACGATCGGGACCTCGACCATCGGGTCGTCCGAGGCGTCGATGCTGGGCGGCCTCGCACTGAAGCGCCGGTGGCAGCACGCGCGCCGAGAGGCCGGGCTGTCGACCGATGCCCCGAACCTCGTGATGAGCAGCGCGGTGCAGGTGTGCTGGGAGAAGTTCGTCAACTACTTCGACGTCGAGCCCCGCTTCGTGCCGATCACGGAGGCGCACCCGACGCTCGACGGCCACGACCTCGCGAAGTACGTCGACGAGAACACCATCGGCGTGGTCGCGATCCTCGGTGTGACCTACACCGGGGAGTACGAACCGGTGGCCAAGATCGCGGCCGCGCTCGACGCGATCGAAGCCGAGACCGGACTCGACATCCCGATCCACGTCGACGGGGCGTCGGGCGCGTTCATCGCGCCCTTCCTCCAGCCTGATCTCGTGTGGGACTTCCGACTCGAGCGGGTGCACTCGATCAACACCAGCGGCCACAAGTACGGACTGGTGTACCCCGGCGTCGGATGGGTCGTGTGGCGCACGGTCGATGATCTCCCCGCTGACCTCGTCCTCAGCGTCAGCTACCTCGGTGGCGAGATGCCCACCTTCGCACTCAACTTCTCGCGGCCGGGCGCCCAGGTGCTCCTGCAGTACTACAACTTCCTCCGTCTCGGTCGCAGCGGGTACGCCGCGGTCCAGGGCGCCAACCGCGACGTCGCGCGCTACCTGGCTCACGCCATCGACGGGATGGATGCGTTCGACCTCTGGAACGACGGTTCGGACATTCCGGTGTTCGCGTGGCGCCTGACCAAGGGCCACACCGAGAACTGGGACCTGTACGACCTCTCCAGCCAACTCCGTCAGCACGGATGGCTCGTGCCCGCGTACCCGATGCCGGACGATCTCGCGGACCACACCGTACAGCGGGTCGTCGTCCGCAACGGCCTGTCGATGGACCTCGCCGACGGTCTGCTCGAGACCATCCGCGAATGCGTCACCTATCTCGACAATCTCGTCGGTCCGTTGCCGAAACAGCGGCGACCGACGACGTCGTTCCACCATTGAACGGCGCCCGCGGTGTCCTGCTGGCCACCGTATTCGGGATCTCTGCCTGCAGCAGTGGACAGAGTGCTTCGCCGCGTCCGACCACGAAGACTCGAAGAGCGCCGACCACGACCGAACCGTCGACCACATCGACGACCACCGCGAGCTCGACCGACGCAGTCCTCGCGCCGCCACTGCTCCCCCTCTTCCCATTCCAGAGTGAGCAGGAAGCGCGCGCGTGGACCCCGAGCGGTCCGCACCCCGAGTACGCCGATCCGTCCGGCACCGCGCTCGCCTTCACCAGCTTTCTCGGCTACGCCGAGGTCGACCACGTCGTCACCAGCGTCACCGACGCCAAGGGCCGACACGTGGCGGTGGGCTCATTCGTCCCCGGCACCTCGACCCTCACGACCGCGGCTGTCGTGCATCTCGTGCGGTACGGGCCGGGTGCGGGCGCACCGTGGGAGGTCGTCGGCACCGACGACGCCGACTTCGCACTCACGCGCCCGGCGTACGGCGCCACCATCGGTTCCCCCCTGACCGTGGGTGGGCGCATCACGGGCGTCGACGAGAACATCCGGATCCACGTGCAGCAGCTGCACGCCAACCGATTCCTGGGTGAGTTCTGCTGTGTCCCGGCCGGCGGCGTGGGCTCGGCCTGGACCGCGAGCGTGTCGTTCGCCGCCCCCACCGATCCAGTGCTCATGGTGAGTGCATCCACCGGCGGTCACACGCGACGGATCGAGCGGTTCACCGTCAACGCAGTCAAGGCACGCACCCCCTGAGCATCAGTTTCCCCCCGATCTCAGGCCATGGCCACCCGGTGTGGTCGGGCGCGTACCGGCGGGTGTCTCACGACCCGTATGCTTTCCATCTCCCAGAAAAGGGCGTGTCGTTCGAAATGCGTCATCTCACCACGAAATCTCATCGTTTCGGCGCCCTGATCGCAGCCATGGTCCTGGCCGGGAGCGGTTGTGCCTGGATCCAGCGGGTGACTCGGCCGGTCGCCGGCGCGAGCGGGGCTGCGGCCGACCGGATCGCGGTGAGCGCCGACGGGCGGTACATCGCCTATGGCGCCACCAGTGACTCGACCGCGCCCGGGGTCCTCGACGGTATCTATCGGTACGACACGCTGCTCAACACCCGGGTGCTCGTCAGCCGGTCGACCGCGGGCACTCCCGGTAACGACTCGTCGGGCGAACCGGCCATCGACGGGAGCGGCCGGTACGTCGCGTTCTCCTCCGATGCCGACAACCTCGTGCCGAACGACACGAACGGGACCACCGACGTCTTCGTGCGCGACCTCCAGTCCAACACCACTACCCGAGTGAGCGTGACCGCGACCGGTGGGGAACTCCCCGACGCCACGACCTCCCCGAGCCTCTCGACCGACGGTCGATACGTGGCGTTCATCGCTGGCACAGACATCGTCGCGACCGACGGGAATGGTGATTCGGACGCCTACGTTCACGACCGGACGAACAACGCCAACGTGCTCGCCAGCATTGCCAGCGGCGTACAGCCCGACTTCGGCGTTTCCGACGTCGCCATCAGCGGCAACGGCCTGTTCGTGGCATTCACCACGGACACCGACCTCATCGCCACCGATCAGAACCTCTCCGATGACGTCTACCTGCGCAACCTCTCGACGAAGACCACCACACGCGTCAGCAAACCGAAGGCGCTCAGCGCCGATGGTGGCGGCGACAGCCCGTCGCTCTCCAGCGACGGTCGTTACGTGGCGTTCGTCGGTGGCTCCGATATCGACGGAATCGCCGATCCGTACCCGGGCGACGACGTGTTCGTCCGCGACACGGTGGCCAACACCGTGAGTCGGATCAGCGTCTCTCCATCGGGTGCACCGATCGCGGGCATGTCCGCGTTGCCACAGATCACTCCGGATGGCAACCGGATCGCGTACTTCACGACCGGGAACCCGACCGGGACCGACACCAACGGCGCAGTGGCCGACGTCGTCGTGAGGGATCGCGCCTTGAACCGCACGATGCTCCTGAGCACCGACCAGTGGATCGGGCAACTCCCGTCCGACTCGAGCAGCCCGGCGATTTCCGGGAACGGTCGGTACACCGCGTTCCGTTCGGTCGGTGGATTCGTCAGCGACGACACCAACTCGGTCGCCGACTTCTACGTCCGGGCCGTCGACGTCCCGAAAGCGACCGCGATGGCGCCGACCACCGCCGCGCGCGGATCGTCGATCACCATCACGATCACCGGCACCGGCTTCGTGAGCGGCGCGACCGTCGTCGCTCAGCCCGGCGTGTTGTCCCCGACGAGCACGACGGTGAACAGCGACACGAAGATCACGGCCACGATCCAGATCAACGCCAACGCGAGCGTCGGCAATCAGACCGTCTACATCCAGAACCCGGGAACGGGCGCCGGCTCGAACAGCGGCGCGGTCGGACGCTGCTCCGACTGTCTCAAGGTCACCTGACCACCACTTTTTCTCAGTGCGTGGGGTATTCCCCTCGAGACCGAGAGTCGACCGGATGGGTCGTGACCTATCCGGTCGCGGGTGTGGTGCCGTCGAGGTCGAACACGGTGAGGCCGAGCTCCTCGATCAGGTCGAGGCTCACGCACACGCGCCCGGTGAGTTCGGGTGGACAGTCGCAAAGTGCGACAACCGCCTCGGTCATCGCCTCGAGCGACTCGATCAGGTCATCCGTCAGTGAATCGCCGACGAGTGCCGCCGCACCCTCGGTCAGGACCGCCGCGCGTGGCTCGACGCCGTTGACACGCACACCCGTGTCCGCGAGTTCGCGAGCGAGACCGTCGGTGATGCGGTTGAGCGCGGCCTTCGACGCGCCGTAGAGCGCCATCGTCGGGTTTCCCCCACCGGATCGCGCGGTCGCCGACGT
>JBDUBS010000498.1:0-4335 GCA_040003875.1 Acidimicrobiia bacterium
GACCCGCCAGGATGCGCCAGATTGCGCGCCAGGACGGGCATGGTGTCCAGGCATTCACAGAAGATGGTGCGGTCGAGAGTGAGACAGGTACAGGATTCAACGGCGACGACGTTGGCGGAGTCGTGCACCACCTGAGCCCACCCGAACCGGAGGACCCGGAAGCCCGCGGCTCGAAACCTTCGGTCCCGTTCGATGTCGGCCTTCGTGTCCATGAACGACGAGTGGGCCTCCCGACCGTCGAGTTCGAGGACCAGCCGGTCCTCACGCCGGTAGAAGTCGACCCGCCCGATCCACCCGAGGTCGTCCCCGAGGTTGACCTGACGCTCCCATCCGGCGAGGCCCAACTGGACCGCCATGAGGTCGAACCGCTTCTCCAACTCGCTCTCCGGCGGTCGGTAGTGGGGACCGCGCTCCTCGAGCAGCATTCTGAAGATCCGAGTCCGTCGCCGGCCGCGGACGGCGAGGTCCTCCAGCATCTTCAGACACGACCAATAGCTGACGTGCCGACGCGCGAGCGCGGTGTCCATCGCGCGAGCGGCGCGCCCGAGCCGGACGACGGCGGTCAGTTCCAGCAGGACGCGAGCGAGGGACATCGTGTGTAGACCCCCGATGGACACCACATGATGTGTGGGAATCAAGGTGCTGCGGTGCACTTCGATGTCGGTGTTTCGCCCGAAGTTGACGCCGAAAGGCAGCGTGAACTCGTCATGCTCGTGGTCGAACCCCGGCAGTCCGTGGAGATCCGCTGCACAACGATGCGACACGACCGCCCGGAAGCCGGACGCGACGACGAAGCTCATCAGGCGCGTCGTCCGCCCGCCGGGTGTGCCGAGGAGGCGCAAGACCTCGTAGTCGCCCCGTACCCAACGGCCGGACCGCAGACGAGTGCGAACGGCATCTGAAGTCCCATTTCGGAGGAGCACCTGCTGGGTGGTGAACACGCCCAGCTGTTCTGCCGCGAGCTCCTCGACGCGACGGTCGAGTTCCGTCACGCCACGGACCCTACCGACCCCCTGTGACCATCCCACCCGTCACAACTTTTGGTCTGTCGGGTCGGGAAAAGACCCATGCACAGACCAAAAGTCGCGGCGGGTCAGGTGGGTGAGGGGGTGTGGCGGGATTGGAGGTCGGCCCAGATCGCGTCGACCTGGGTGACCAGCGCGGCGTGATCCGTGCCGTTGTCGACGACATGAGTGGCGACGGCCCGCCGTTCTTCGTCGGTGGCCTGGGCCCGCATCCGCGCCGCCGCGTCGGAGCGGTCGAGCCCTCGTCCCTCGAGCCGGTCCAGCCGGAGGTCCTCGGGCGCCTCGACGACGATCACCACCTCGTAGCCCCGTTCGGCGGCCGTCTTGGACTCCACCAGGAGCGGGACGTCCATGACGACGATGGCGTCCGGCGGAGCTTCGGTCATGCGACGACCGAACTCGGCGTGCACCCTGGGATGGGTGATGGCGTTGAGCGCCTCGCGGGCCGCTTCGGTGGCGAAGGCCCGGGCGGCCAGCGCCTGGCGGTCGAGGCGTCCGTCGCCTCCGACGATCTCGGGACCGAACTGTTTCACCAGCTCGTCGAACGCCGGCTGGCCCGGTTCCACGACGTCGCGGGCGACCTGGTCGGCGTCGAGGATCACGGCTCCCCGCTCGGCGAGAAGTGACGCCACCGTCGACTTCCCCGCGCCGATACCTCCGGTGAGACCGACCAGCAACATGGTCGCGATCCTACGAGCCGGAAGAAGAACTGCGATTGACCGGCCCTCCGCCGCACGGCAGGCCACAATTGCGAAATCGAGACCGTCCCGCCTCCCCTCCGCCGCACTGCGCCGAGCCGCGCCGTGAAACGCCGAGCCGCCCGGGCGAGTCGCCATGCCGCCGGCAAGCCGCGCCGATTCCGGGGCTGGACCCGCCGGATCGGTCCGCGGCTCGATCCTCGCTCGGTCGAAGAACTCGGCCGGCTCGGACCGCTCGTCACGTGGCTCCGCTGGGTGTGCCTCACGGTGGGTGCGACCCTTGCGCTGACCACCGATCAGCCGAACATGCACGCGCTCTACATCTCCGGTGGCGTTCTGTTCGCGAACACGCTCTTCCGAACGGTCAAGCCGCTCGAGATCTATCCGGCCACCTGGCGCGCCGAAGCCTGGGTGGTCATCGACCTCCTCATCGCGGTCGGGTCCATCGCGGTCACCGACACATGGTCGAGTCCGTTCCTGCTCATGCCGATCCCGCTCGTGCTGCTCGCGGCCTACGGGTGGGGTTACCGCGAGGGCTGCTTCGCGGCGTTGTTGACCGCGGGCACCATCCTCATGGCCGACGCGATCGGCGGCGCGAGTCAGGACGCGCTCCGGACCGGGCTGCTCGTCTCGATGGTCGTGATCGCCGCCGCGGTCGTCGGCGGCTACACCCGTCAACTCTGGCTCGAAGCGGAGGAACGAGAACGCGAGAGCGCCGACGAGGTGTCGCGCATGACGCTCGCGAACGACCTTTTCCACGCGCTGCACGATGTCGTCCGTACGCTGCCCGATTCGCTCGACCTGGCGGAGGTGGTGGCGTCCGCGCGGGACACATTGCGCGAGGTCTTCGAGCCCGACGTGCTCGTCGTGTTGCTCGCAGACGAGACGAGTGCCTCATGGCGAACGCAGCTGGCCGAGGGGGCCGCCATCGCGGAACACCTCGAGACCGACGAACTCCCCTCGCGGATCCGCGAGGCGCTGGACAAGCCGGGTGTGGTGAGGGTCGAGAGCACCACATCGCAACGGGAGCTGTGGAACGGCGAGTTCGCGAGTAGCGCGATGATCGTCGGTCTGCGCACGCCCGACCGCGTGGTCGGATTGGTCGCGGTCGAACATCGGGCGCCCGACCGGATCTCGACTGCCGACGCAGAACTCTTCTCCCGTATCGCCTCGTCACTCGCGCTCGCCGTCGACAACGCGCGGTGGTTCGGGCGGCTGCGGACCCTCGGGGCGGAGGCCGAACGGGCTCGGATCGCTCGGGATCTTCACGACCGCACTGCGCAATCGCTTGCCTACATCGGTTTCGAACTCGACCGCCTCTCGAATCGGTACAGCGACCCGGCGCTGCCGGAGTTGCATCGCGTCGTGCGTGAAGTGGTGGTGGAGCTCCGAGAGACGCTGTACCAGTTGCGTACGACCGTCACCGAGGACGACGGACTGGTCCCGCTTGCGGAGCCGTACCTCAAACGATGGTCGCAGCGGACCGGCGTGGTTGCGACGTTCGAGGCGATCTGTCCGGATCGTCGCCTCCCGCGGCAGGTCGAACAGGAGTTGTGGCGCATCTTCCAAGAAGCCCTCACGAACGTCGAGCGGCATGCCGATGCGTCTTCCGTGCACGTGATCTGGGATTGCTCCAACGATCAGGCGCGTCTCATCGTGCGCGACAACGGCACCGGCATGGACGCCGCCCTCCCTACGCCGGAGCGGTACGGTCTCGTCGGCATCCGCGAACGGGCAGACGCGATCGGAGCACGGGTCCGGTTCGACAGCGAACTGGGTGCAGGGACCACCGTGCACATACAACTGGAGGCAACCTCGTGACCAGAGTGGTCCTGGCGGACGATCACCAGATGCTGCGACAAGCAGTACGCCGAGCGCTCGAAGAGGCCGGACTCAGCGTGGTCGGTGAGGCGGCCGACGGCAACGAAGCGGTCAACCTCGTGCAGACCCTGACCCCCGACGTCGTCCTGATGGACGTCAGCATGCCGGTCATCGACGGCATCGAGGCGACCCGGCGCATTACCGCCAACGGTTCGTCGTCACGCATCCTCGTACTCACGATGCACGACGAGGACGCGCTGCGCGCTCGCGCGATCCGCGCCGGCGCAGTCGGGTTCCTCACCAAAGACTGCGAACTCCGCGAAGTCGTCGAATCGGTGCGCGCCGTGGCTTCGGGCGAGATGCTGATCTCACGCGACATCGCGCAGGCGATGCTCGCGCAGTTCCCCGAGGTGCCGGTGGCCGACGAGGTAGTCGACATCACAGGCCCGCTGACCCGGCGTGAGAAGGAAGTCCTCCAATCCGTGGCCGACGGTCGTTCCACCACCGAGATCGGTCGGGAGTTGTTCATCAGCGTCAAGACGGTGAAGAACCACCTCGCATCCATCTACGCGAAGCTCGACGCCCGGGATCGCACGCAAGCCGTCATCTCGGGCGTGCGGATGGGCATCGTCCACCTGCGCTGACGCGTCCGCGCGCCCGAACGGACTCCCGAGCGTTTGTCACTCTGGAGACGCGAGGCGTCCTCAAAGTGACAAACGCTGCGGTGGTTGGATCAGGCCTCGGGGGTTTCCTCGGCTGATGCTTCGGTCGACGGTTCGGCCGCAGGGGCT
>JBDUBS010000392.1:0-4327 GCA_040003875.1 Acidimicrobiia bacterium
TCCGGATTCGACGTAGACGATGCCGGCGATCATCCCGATACCGATCAGGATGATGAACCAGCCCTCGAACTGACCGCCCTCGGCGAAGACCGCTCCGCCCTGGGCCGGGAGCCGGGACACGACCGAGGCGAAGATCAGGATGGACATCCCGTTGCCTACACCCCGTTGGGTGATCACTTCAGCCAACCACATCACGAGCGCGGTACCGGCGACCCAGGTCATCACGATCAGCGCGGCTCGGTAGGAGTTGTAGTTCGGGATCATGTCGTGGCCTTGGAACCCCGCGGTGCCGAGAAGACCCTGCTTGCCCTCGTGCAGTGCAATGACCAAGCCGGACGACTGCACGAGCGCGAGCCCGACGGTCACGTACCGGGTCCACTGGGTGATCTTCTTCTGGCCCGACTGGCCTTCTTCCTGCCACTGCTCGAGCTTGGGGATGACCACACCCAACAACTGCATGATGATCGACGCCGTGATGTACGGCATGATCCCGAGGAAGAAGATCGAGACGCTGGTGATGGCACCACCCGAGAACAGGTCGAGGAAACCGACCACTCCGCCCGTGCTGTTGGCCGTGTTCTGGAGGGCCTTGATCTGGGCGAAGTCGACGTAGGGGACCGGGATGTGGGTTCCGAGCCGGTAGAGGAGCACGACGAAGATCGTGAACAGGATCTTGTTGCGCAGGTCGGGCACCCGGAACATGTTCCGCAGACGGGACAGCATGGGTGTTGCGACCTCCTCGAACGACTTTCGGACCCGGTCGGGTCAGGCTATCGGTTGGTGAGCGCGTTGCCCTTGGCGGGAGGCCGACGATCGCCCCAGGGCGCCGCGACCTTCTCGACCGAACCGCCGGCCGCCTCGATCGCCGACTGGGCGGACCCCGAAAACCCGTGGGCCTTGACCGTGAGGGCCTTGGTCAGTTCACCGCGACCGAGGATCTTGACGAGACCACGCTTGGCCACCAGACCCCGGGCCCGCAGCGTCTCGGGCGACACCTCGCTGCCGGCGTCGAAGAGCTCGAGCGTCTCGAGGTTGACGACGTGATACTCGACCCGGAACGGGTTGTTGAACCCCTTCGCCTTCGGCGTCCGCCGGTGCAACGGCGTCTGACCACCTTCGAACCCAGGCTTGATCGAGCCGCGCGCACGCTGGCCCTTGGTCCCGCGACCGGCCGTCTTGCCGCCCTTGCCGCCGATGCCGCGCGCGACGCGCTGCTTCTTCTTGTTCGAGCCGGGTGCCGGCTTCAGGTCATGAACCTTCATGCATCTCTCCCGCTCATGGCGACTGCGTCGCCGGGCCGCTCAGGCCCCGGCTCGGGACCCCTGGGGAACTCGGACGGATCGATCCCTCGCCTCATCCGATCTCCTCCACGGTGACGAGGTGGGGGACCTTGTTGAGCATCCCCCGGATCACCGGGTTGTCTTCGTGCTCGCGGGTCTGGCTGATGCCGCGCAGGCCCAACGCACGCAAGGTGCCGCGTTGCTTCGGCTTGATGCCGATCGAGGACCTGACCTGGGTGACCTTCAACTTCATCACGCGACCTCGGTGACTTCGGTCTTCTTGGCGTTGCGCTCCCGGTACGCACGCAACATCCCGACGGTGCTGACTTCCTCGGGCGACTTCCCACGCATCTTCGCGATCTCGTCCGGGTTCCGCAGTCCCTGGAGACCGGCGATGGTCGCGCGCGACACGTTGATGGCGTTCGACGAACCGAGCGACTTGGCCAGCACGTCGTGGACGCCTGCGGCCTCGAGAATGGCGCGGGCCGCGCCACCGGCGATGACGCCGGTACCGGGGGCCGCGGGCTTCAGGAGTACGCGCGCGGAGTCGTGACGGCCGACGATCTCGTGGGTGATCGACGAGCCCGCGAGGGCCACGGCGAACATGTTCTTCTTGCCCTCTTCCATGCCCTTCTGGATCGCGGCCGGGACCTCTTTGGCCTTGCCGTAGCCGAGGCCGACATGGCCGTTGCCATCGCCGACCACGACCAGCGCGGTGAAGGAGAAGCGCCGGCCACCCTTGACGACCTTGGCCACGCGGTTGATCGCGATGACCCGTTCTTCGAACTGCGAATCGTTGGCCATACCTAGAACTCCAAACCGGCGCCACGGGCACCGTCGGCCACGGCGGCGACCCGCCCGTGGTACTTGAACCCACCGCGGTCGAAGACCACCGTGCTCACTCCGGCACTCTTCGCCCGATCGGCGACGCGCTCACCGACGGCACGCGCCGCGTCGACGGTGCCACCGCCGTCACTGCGCACCGCGGGCTCCATCGTCGATGCACTGGCCACGGTACGGCCGGCGACATCGTCGATGACCTGAGCGTAGATGTGCTTGTTGGAACGGAACACCGCCAAACGCGGGCGCGCGGCAGTACCCCGCACCTTCTTGCGCACCCGAAGGTGGCGACGCCGACGGCTGTCGTTCGTCTTTACGCGCATGTTCCCTACTTCGCGGACTTCCCGGCTTTGCGCAGCACGCGCTCACCGGCGTAACGGATGCCCTTGCCCTTGTACGGCTCGGGCTTGCGGATCTTGCGGATGTCGGCCGCGACCTGGCCGACCAACTGCTTGTCGATACCGGACACGATGATCCGGTTCGGGGTCGGGACCTCGAAGGTGACACCCTCCGGCGCGTCGACCGGCACGGAGTGTGAGAAGCCGACCTGGAGTTCGAGCTTCGACGGACCTTGCGCCTGGGCGCGGTATCCGACGCCGACGATCTCGAGTTCCTTGGAGAACCCTTCGGAGACCCCTTGCACCATGTTCGCGACGAGTGAGCGCGTCATGCCGTGCAGCGCACGGTGACGTCGCTCGTCGTCGGGCCGGGTCACGAGGAGCGTGTCGCCGTCCTGGTTGACACTGATGTCCTCGGGCGTGCTCCAGGTGAGCTGACCCTTCGGACCCTTGACCGAGAGGTTGGCGCCGTCGATCGAGATCTCGACGCCCGATGGGACAGGGATGGGGCTCTTGCCGATGCGAGACATCAGCTCACCAGACCTGGCACAGGACTTCGCCACCGACCTGACGCTTGCGCGCCTCACGGTCGGTCAGCAGACCCTGGTTCGTCGACAGTACGGAGATCCCCATGCCACCCAACACCCGGGGGACGCGGTTCGGCGACAGATACACCCGCAGGCCGGGCTTCGAGATTCGTTTGATCCCGGAGATCGTCCGCTTGCGCTCGGGTGTGTACTTCATCGTGATGGTCAGCTTGCGGCCGGGCCGCGTGGGGTCGTCGGCGGCTTCGAAGCCCTCGATGTAACCCTCCCGCAACAGGATGGCAGCCAGTGCCTCTTTGAGTTTCGAAGACGGCATCTCGGTGAAGTCGTGCATCGCGATGTTCGCGTTGCGGATTCGGGTGAGCATGTCCGCGATCGGATCGGTCATCGTCATCGGCGCACCCCCCTACCACGAAGCCTTGGTGACGCCGGGAACCTCGCCCGCGTGCGTGAGCTCGCGGAGACAGATCCGGCACAGCCCGAACTTGCGGTACACCGAACGAGGCCGGCCACAGCGACGACACCGCGTGTAACCGCGCACCTTGAACTTCGGTGTGCCCTGCTGCTTGTTGATGAGTGCTTTCTTGGCCATGCCTTACCCCTGTGCCTCACGGCGGAATGGGAACCCGAGCGCACGGAGAAGTGCGCGCCCTTCGTCGTTGCTACGGGCGCTCGTGCAGATGGTGATGTCCATCCCTCGCACCGTGTCGATCTTGTCGTAATCGATCTCCGGGAAGATCAACTGCTCGGTCACGCCGAACGTGTAGTTGCCACGACCGTCGAACGAATCGGGGTTGAGACCCCGGAAGTCGCGAATACGTGGGATCGCCACGCTCACGAGCCGGTCGTAGAACTCCCACATCCGATTTCCCCGCAGGGTGACCTTGGCGCCGATCGCGTTGCCCTCACGGAGCTTGAACGTCGCGATCGACTTCTTGGCTCGGGTAATCGCCGGCTTCTGACCGGTGATCAGGGTGAGGTCGGCGACTGCGCCGTCGAGGAGCGACGACTGTTGGGTCGCACGCCCGACACCCATGTTGAGCACGATCTTGGTGAGTGCGGGGACCTCCATCACGTTCCCGAGGCCGAGCTCGCCACGGAGCTGTTCGCGTAGCTCCGACAGGTAACGGGACTTGAGACGGGGGGCCGTCGTGGTAGCTGCCACTACAGGTCCTTCCCACACTTGCGACAGACCCGCACTTTGGAGTCGCCGTCGAACCGGTATCCGATCCGAGTGTGCTTGCCGCAGGACGCGCAGACGATCGCCACGTTCGAGATGTGGATCGGCATGTCCTTGTCGATGATGCCGCCCTGCATGGTCGCG
>JBDUBS010000159.1:0-4322 GCA_040003875.1 Acidimicrobiia bacterium
TCGGCCACGGCCGCGATGTCAGCCCGACCGTCGTGCAGCAGCAACAGGTCGAGATCCGACCCCGGGCACAACTCGCGCCGACCGTACGATCCGAGCGCAAGGACCCCGATCTCGTCGGCACCGACCTCGGTCAACACCGCAGTGACCGCGCCGTCGACCAGATCGGCGAGGGCGCGCCCGAAGCTCCGACCTCGAAGCGTGCTCTCCAGGACGAGCGCGTCGCGGGCCGCGCGAATCGACCGCGGCGGACCGCCGTCAGTCACAACGCGTCGGGACCTGCTTCGCCGGTACGCACGCGGACGACGGTGTCGACGGTCGTGACCCAGACCTTGCCGTCACCGATCTTGCCGGTGCGCGCACTGTCGACGATCGCCTGCACGATGCCATCCGCGTCCTTGTCGTCGACGAGCACCTCGATACGGACCTTCGGCACGAAGTCGATCTCGTACTCCGCCCCGCGGTACACCTCGGTGTGACCCCGCTGGCGACCGAACCCCTGGACCTCCGAGACGGTGAGGCCCTGGACCCCGAGCGTCTTGAGGCTCTCCTTCACCTCGTCGAGCCGGAACGGCTTGATAATGGCGGTGACGAGCTTCATCGGTCTCCGTTCGGTTCCTGGCGGGTGGATTCAGACCCGATCCATGGCATAGGCCACCTCCGAGTGCTGGGTGAGGTCCAGACCGGTCTCCTCGTCCTCCTCGGACACACGCAACCCGCCGGGCAGCGCGACCTTGAGCACGGTACAGATCAGGTACGTGACGACGAACGAGAAGACGAGCGTCACGCCGACCGCGAGCAGTTGCTCGCCCATGAGCCCCCAGCCACCGCCGCTGAAGGTCCCGTCGCGACCCGCCGGGTTGACCGACGCGTCGGCGAACAGTCCGAGGAGGAGCGACCCCAGGACACCACCGACGAGGTGAACGCCGATCACGTCGAGAGAGTCGTCGTAGCCGAATCGGAACTTCAAGCTCACCGCGAGGAAGCAGACCGCGCCGGTCACGCCGCCGATCGCCAGCGGCGCCAGACCACCGACGAACCCGGCACAGGGCGTGATCGCAACGAGCCCTGCAACCGCGCCCGACGCCGCGCCCAAGGTCGTGGCATGTCCGGTGCGCAGCTTCTCGAGGACCAACCATCCGAGCATCGCGGCGGCGGCCGCGAGGTGGGTGTTCACCAGCGCCTGGACCGCGACTCCGTTGGCGGCGAGTGCCGATCCGGCGTTGAACCCGAACCAACCGAACCAGAGGATCCCGGTCCCGATGAGGGTCAGCGGCAGCGAATGGGGCGGCATCGGGTGCTTCGGCCATCCCCGACGCTTCCCGAGCACGAGCACCACCGCCAGTGCGGCAACGCCGGCGTTGATGTGCACGACGGTTCCGCCGGCGAAGTCGAGTGCGCCGCGCCGGAAGAGCCACCCGCTCGGGGAGAACACCCAATGCGCGACCGGGGTGTACACCAGAATCGCCCACAGCCCGGTGAACCACACCCAGGCGGAGAACCGCATTCGGTCGGCGATCGCACCGGCGATCAACGCCGGCGTGATCACCGCGAACATCATCTGGTACGACATGAAGGCGAGGGGCGGGATGTGCAGACCGGTGAAGCCGGGCGCAAACTCGCTGGCCGCATGGTGGAGCCCGGCGAAGTCGAAGTTGCCGATCCACTTCCCCGTGCCGCCGAACGCGAGCGAGAATCCGACCACGGCCCACAACACGCTGACGATGCCGAGCGAGAAGAAGTTCTGCATCAGCATGCCGAGCACGTTCTTCGTGCGCACCATCCCGCCGTAGAAGAGGGCCAGCCCCGGCGTCATGAACATCACGAGCGCGGTGGCCACCACGACCCAACCAGTATCCCCAGCGTTGAACTTCACCAAATCAGCTCCCCATCAGATTCTGACGGGGAGTCTGGCCTATGGCGCGGGCTGGCTCCCAAACTGGTCCGCCGGCGCGGGTCCACCGGCCCAGGTGCTCCGGCCGCCGACCCAGGGCTGATCGTTGAGCAGCCCGGCGAACTCTCTCGCGTCGCGAGGTCCGGAGAACCAGTAACCCTGGGCCCGATCACACCCCAGCGCCAGGAGATGTTGCAGCTGGCCGCTGGTCTCGACCCCTTCGGCGACGACCGACAATCCGAGTGCGTGGCCGAGGCTCACGACCGCGGCAACGATCGCCGAATCCTCGGAGTCGGTACCGAGACCGTCGACGAAGGAGCGGTCGACCTTCACGGAGTCGACCGGGAACCGCTTGAGGTAGCCGAGAGAGGAGTACCCGGTGCCGAAGTCGTCGATCGAGAAGCGCACCCCGAGCTCACGCAGCGCGTGCATCGCGTCGACCGACGATTCCTCCATGAGCACGCTCTCAGTGATCTCGAGGCACAGGCGCGACGCCATCGGGCCACTCCGTTGGATCGCCGCGTGCACCCGCTCGACCAGGTCCGCTTGTGCAACCTGGCGCGCCGAGAGATTTACCGACATCATGAACTCGGAGGACAGCAGTCCGGCCGCCTCCCACTGGGCAACGGTCCGGCACGCCTCGGTCAACGCCCACTCCCCGATCGGGATGATGAGGCCGGTCTCTTCGGCGAGACCGATGAACGCATCCGGTGTCACGAGACCCTTGTCGGGGTCCTGCCACCGTAGGAGCGCCTCGGCCCCGACACACCGGCCGGTCGCCAACTCGATCATCGGCTGGAGGAACAACCGGAACTCGTTGCGTTCGATGGCGCGCTCCAACCGCGACTCGAGATCGAGCCGGGCCGTCATCGAGGATCGCATGTCGTCGTCGAAGATCTCCCACCGCGCCTTCCCGCGCTGCTTGGCCTCGTACATGGCCGCGTCCGAGTCTCGCAGCAGATTTTCGGCGGTGCAGCCCGGGCCGGCGACCGCGATCCCGACGCTCGCGGAGAGTCGACGGTCCTCACCTCCGACGGACAAGGGTTCCTCCACCACGTCGAGCAACCGACGGGCGATGTCGGTGATGTGATCAGCGACCCGATCGGGATCCAGCCCGTCGCACAACACAGTGAACTCGTCGCCGCCGAACCGAGCGACGACATCGGCGGGGCGCATCACCGCGTGCAGACGACTGGCCAAAGTTCGCAACACCTCGTCACCGGCGTCGTGTCCGAGGCCGTCGTTGATGTGTTTGAAGCGGTCGAGGTCGAGAAACAACACCGCGACCTTGCCGCCCTCGCGCTCGGCGCGCGCCAGGGCGTTGGAGAGAAACTCGAGGAACAGGACGCGGTTGGGCAGGCCGGTCAGCGAATCGTGGTTCGCGCGATGTGCGAGCAGATCCTCGGCCGCTTGACGCTCGACCGCGATCGCCGCGGTCTGAGAGAACATCTGCAGGATTTCACGTTCGGCCGCGGTCGGCTCACGCGGCGATGCCAGGAACATCGCGACCGTGCCGATCACCCGTTTGGCGAGCGAGTCGAAGATCGGGGTGGACCAGACGCCCGCGATCGCGTGCCGTGCCGCGACATCGCGGAAGCCGGCCGAACGAGGATCGGCGCCGATGTCGAGGATCACGGCGGTTCCGCGTCCGGCGGCCGGCATCCTGCGAACCGGGATGTTCTCGCAGACTGCGGCCACCTCGGCCGGGAGGTGCGGGCCTGCACCGAGACCGAGGACCGGGCGTTCCGGATCCACGACGAGGATTCCGCAGAGCACGTCGCCGACGATGCGTTCGATGATCTCGCAGAGCGTCGAGAGGGTCGACAGGAGCGGTGCACCCCGGGCGATCAGCGTGAGGACCTGCGCCTGATCTGTGACCAATCGCTCGGCCAGCCTGCGCGCGGACACATCACGGGTCGTGACGACGATGCCCTCCACATCGGGGTCGTTCGTCATGTCGCGCGCGATCGCCTCGACGTCGCGCCATCCACCCGCCGCGTCGCGCAACCGGAACTGCACCGGTTCCTGGCGATCACCCGCGATCTGGAGACCGAGCTGCTCGATCGCCGCATCGCGGTCGTCCGGATGCATCCGTGCCGTCGGATCGGTCCAACTCTCGTCACCCGGACGGAACCCGAAGAGCGCCTCGGCGGTCGGGCTCGTGTAGATCAGCTCACCGGCGGGGTTCACGATGGTGACCACGTCCGACAGATTCTCGACCAGCGCACGCAACCGGGCGTCGCTACGCCGGGCCGAGATCTCGGCTTCGACCCGCTCGCTGATGTCACGGGTGGTGACCACGACGCCCTCGACGGCGGGATCGTCCAACCGGTTGTGCCCCATCGCCTCGACCACTCGGGTGGTGCCGTCGGGACGGAGAATCCGCAACGTGACCGGACCCTGGATCCCTGGCTCAGAGAACGCCTTGGCC
>JBDUBS010000438.1:0-4320 GCA_040003875.1 Acidimicrobiia bacterium
CACCGGCAGCCTCACAGCCACCAGCACACCAAGGGTGGACCAGTGAGCAATCAAGCCCGTCGGCGGAGGCCGTGGCCGAAGAAGCCGCCTTTGGGGCGGGCGTGAGCGTGGTAGTGGTCCGGGATGTTGCGCATGTTGTCGTCGACGTAGTGATCGAACTCGAAATGCGTAGTCACGACATCACTCAGCCGTGCGTGCATGTGCGCGAGTTCTGTGCTCGGCGGTTCGATCCCGTGTGAACGCCACACGACCATCGGCACCGAACAGATCTCACACTCGGCGATCCAGCACACGTCGTCTTCGTGAAACCACTCGGTGATCTTCGCCGCCTCACACAGATCGCAGTCGTCCGAGAACTCCCGAGTCGCGGGTTGATCCACTTCGCTCATCCCTTGTCCTCTTGGTCCTTCGGACCGGGCCGGACGGGCCACGCTTCGTTGCCCACGTAGCTCTGCCGGGACCGTGGTTCCACTTCGCTCATGCTTCATCCAATCCTGTGCGGAGCTGGCCGACGAACTCGGCGGCGCCCTCGGGCCCGCCGCCTTCCAAGAGGCGCCGGACCAGCGCGCTGCCGACGATCACGCCGTCGGAACTGGCCGCGGCGGTACGAGCGTGTTCGGGCGTGGAGATACCGAGTCCGAGGAGCACGGGGAGGTCGGTGACCGCCTTCAGGCGCTTCCCCATCTCGGCGGCTTCGACCGCGAGCTCCACCCGCTCGCCGGTGATTCCCATCAGGGCCACGCCGTAGACGAACCCCCGACTCCGCTCGCAGATGGCCGCGAGGCGCTCGTCCGACGTCGTCGGGGCGGCGAGCAGGACCGTTTCCACCTCGGCCGCATCTGCCGCGTCGGCCCAGCCGTTGAGTTCGTCGAGCGGTAGGTCGGGGACAATGGCGGCATCGATTCCCGCTTCACGGAGCCGCTGGGCGAAGCGTTGGTGACCCATGTGGTGGACCGGGTTGTAATAGGTCATCACCGCGATCGGTACCCCGGCGTCGAGACCGCTGAGCTCGTCGATGATGGTCGTCGGTGTGGCGCCGATGTCGAGGGCCCGCTGCGACGCTTCCTGGATGGTCCGACCATCCATGACCGGATCCGAGAAGGGGATGCCGATCTCGATCGCGTCGGCGCCCGCATCGGCCACGGCGCGCACGACGTCGAGCCAGCCGCGTCCCAACCCACCAGTCACGTAGGGGACGAGCAGTTTGCGGCCGGCATCACGCGCGGAGCGCAGCGTCGCCTCGAGCTTCACGAGAGCGTCTCCCCGAGCATCTCGGCCACTTGCATCGCGTCCTTGTCGCCTCGTCCCGAAAGCGTGACCAGCACGGTCGACCCGGTCGGGATCCGCCTGCCTGCCTCACGCATGAGCCAACCGATCGCGTGCGCGGGTTCGAGCGCCGGCACGATCCCTTCGATCTTCGAGAGGAGCTGGAAACCTTCGAGTGCCTCGACATCGGTGGCGGAGTGATACTCCGCCCGGCCGTTGGCGGCGAGGGCGGCGTGTTCGGGCCCCACCCCCGGATAGTCGAGGCCCGCGCTGATCGAGTGTGCCTCCAGGATCTGGCCGTCTTCGTCCTGGAGGTACAGCGAGCGGGCGCCGTGGAGCGCCCCTGGTACACCCCGGCTCACCGATGCACCGTGCTGGCCGGTCTCGATGCCGAGCCCACCGGCCTCGACGCCGATCAGTGTCGCGTCCGTGTCGACGAAGCCGGCGAAGGTCCCCATGGCGTTCGACCCGCCGCCCACGCACGCCACCACGAACTCGGGGTCGTGACCGCCGAGCATCACCCGTGACTGCTCGCGCGCTTCGTCGCCGACGACACGCTGGAACTCACGCACCATCCACGGGAACGGGTGCGGGCCCACGACCGAACCGATGCAGTAATGGGTCGACTGCACCGACGCGACCCAGTCACGCAGCGCGTCGTTGATCGCGTCCTTGAGGGTCGCGCTGCCCGACGTGACCGGTATGACCTCGGCACCGAGGAGTTGCATTCGGAACACGTTGAGCGCCTGCCGCTCGACGTCGACCGCGCCCATGAACACGATGCAGTCGAGCCCGAACAACGCGCAGGCGGTGGCAGTGGCCACGCCGTGCTGACCGGCACCCGTCTCGGCGATGACCCGTTGCTTGCCCATGCGCTTGGTGAGCAGCGCCTGACCGAGCACGTTGTTGATCTTGTGCGAGCCGGTGTGGGTGAGGTCTTCGCGTTTGAGGAGGACCCTGACCCCGAGTCGGTCGGAGAGGCGGTGACATTCGGTGACCGGAGTGGGTCGGCCGGCGTACTGGGCGAGCAGGTCGGCGTACTCGGTCCGGAACTCGTCCGAGCCCCAGGCGCGACGGAACTGCGCTTCGAGCTCCTCGAGTGCGGGCACGAGGGTCTCGGGGACGTAACGGCCACCGAACTCGCCGAACCGACCCAGATCGGTGGGTTCGGATCCGGGCGGGCCGAGGGTGACACCGTCACCGCGTCGAGGCGCGGACATGCGTGCTCCAGTGGTCGAGGAAGGGCTCATGTTATGGGGCCCGAGTCTGGGGATTGCACTGGTTGCCGCGTTCGGCCGACGAGCGCAGCGTCAGGAACTGCCGAGCTCGTCGAGTTCCCAGTTGTACGGCGCGTCCGCCATCACCGGCGGGCGCTCGTCGTCCTCGACGACGTCGCCCACCGAGCGCGCCTCGTGGATGAACTTGCGGAGCTTGGTCGCGTCCTTCCGGCCCGGCGAGGATTCCACCCCCGTCGCGACGTCGACGCCCCACGGCCGAAGACGACGGATGGCGTCCCCGACGTTGGCGGCGTTGAGTCCGCCCGCAACCAGAAGCCGGACACCGCCGGGTGCGCCCTCGGCGAGCTTCCAGTCGAACAGACGGCCCGAACCCGGATCGGGCGAGTCGACGAGGATCACATCCGCGGGTCCGTTGGCCGCGCTGGCCAGGTTCGGATCGCCGGCGCTGAACGCCTGGATCACGAAGGTCGACCGTTGCCGAATCCACCGCACCTCGGACAACGGTTCGCGTCCGTGGAGCTGCGCGCCGGTGAGCCGGACGCTGTTGACGATCTCGATGACGCGCTCGGGGCGCTCGTCCCGAAAGACGCCGACGGTCACCGTCCCGCTCGGGAGGCGTCGGATGATCTCCCGGGCCTGATCGGGCCGGACCTGGCGTCGGCTCCCCGGTGCGAAGTTGAAACCGAGCGCGTCGGCACCCATCGCGACCGCGAGGAGGGCGTCCTCCTCGTTCGTGATGCCACAGATCTTCACGAACACGGATGCGACGGTACCGCCTGGACCGGCACGAACCGTGGAATTTGCCGCCGCGGTTCGGGCGATCGTTTCAGCGAGGCGTGACCGACGCCGCCACCATGGACGCAGCGAGGGCCTGGGGGTCCGCGCTCCGCACCAGCGCTTCACCGACGAGCAGGGCGTCGAATCCGGCGGCCGCCATTCGGGCCGCATCCTCGGCCGAACGGATCGCACTCTCCGCGATGGTGACGGTCGCAGCCGGGATCTGTCCCACGAGCGCAGCGGCGCCACCGAGATCTTCGGCGAAGTCACCCAGGTCGCGTGCGTTCACGCCGAGGATGGGGCACCCGAGGGCAACCCCACGGATCACCTCGGCCTCGTTGTGGGCTTCGACGACGACCGCCAGGTCGAGACCATGAGCGAGGTCGGACAGATCGCGCACGATCGCGTCGTCGGAGATCGCCGCCAGGATCAGCAGTATCGCGTCGGCACCGACCGCGCGGGCCTCGTAGACCTGCACTTCGTCGATGGTGAAGTCCTTGCGCAGGACGGGGATCTCGACCGCCTCACGCGCGGTTTCGAGGTCGGCGATGGAACCTCCGAAGTACGGCGCATCGGTGAGAACACTGAGGGCCGTGGCCCCACCCGCTTCGTACTCGGTCGCGACGCGCGCCGGATCGAGGTCCACGGCGAGATCGCCCTTCGACGGTGACCGCCGTTTGATCTCGGCCACGAGACCGGGATGACCATCGGACCGACGCAGTGCCGCGGTGAAGTCTCGGGCCGGCGGCGCCTCGAGCGCACGGCGACGGAGCAGGTCACGCGTCTGCGGTCGTCGCAACATCGTGACTTCGTCGCGCTTGGTCGCGAGGATGCGATCGAGGACGGTCATGACGGGGCGAGTCTAGGGTCGAACCATGACGTTCTCGTTTCCCGATGGCTTCGTCTGGGGCACCGCGACCGCGGCCCACCAGGTGGAGGGTGGCACCTGGAACAACGACTGGTGGGCGTTCGAGCACACTCCCGGTTCCGGGACGACCGAGCCCGCCGGCGACGCGTGCGACCACTTCTGGCGGTACCC
>JBDUBS010000670.1:0-4312 GCA_040003875.1 Acidimicrobiia bacterium
TCGTAGTGTCGATCCCTCAAGTCCGCACAGAGGAGACCCGGATGCTGACAGCAGGGTTCAATCACGTGGCCGTCATCACCAAGGACGCCGACCGGCTGCTCGACTTCTACTCATCGGTGTTCGACGCCGAGAAGTCCGTCGAGTTGGTCGACGGACCGCCGGGCCACGAGTTCCGGCTCATGATCATCGACGTCGGCGAGTTCGCCGAACTCAACGTCTTCGAGATGCGCGACAACCCGGAGGCCGACCGACAGACGCCGATCTTCGGGCGCGGCCGGCTCGATCACCTCGCGTTGTTGGCCAACTCGATGGAGTCGTTCGAGGAAATCCGTCGACGCCTGATGGAGCGTGGCGCGGCCGACGACTTCGTGACCGACTTCGGCAAGGGCCTCAGTGTGTTCTTCCGCGACCCTGACGGTCTCGAGTCCGAGGTGTGCGTCGCCAATCCCGATTGGGTCCCTGGCACCGTCAACCCACCGGGGACTCCGGCGGCACGGTTCATGAACGCGGACGGGTAACCGTCAGCCGAAAGGTTGGAACGGATCCCGGCTGAGGATGACCGGCGGCGGTGCCGTCGTCGGTGGCGCGGGCAACGTCGTCGTGGTGGTCGTCGCACCGGTCGACGGCGGAGTCGACGGCGACGTCGAACTCCGCCCACCGCTCGAACACGCGCCCAACCCGATCCCCGCCAGCAGCGCCACGCCGACGATCGCACCTCTGCTCATGTCGCCAGGCTATTCACCTGTTCACACCACGACCGTTGACCCCGGATCTGCGGGGCCGACCACATCCACTCCGGATCCGGCGGCGACGTGCCGATTCACCACGCCATGGAGATCGGTCGCGTAGCGTGCGCCGCCATGGATCGGGCCGATGTCGTCGTCGTCGGCGCAGGCATCGTGGGCCTGGCCACGGCGCGCGCGGTCGGACGCACGCATCCCGGTCACACGGTGACCGTCGTCGAGAAGGAGACCGCGGTCGGCCGACATCAAAGTGGCCGGAACTCGGGCGTGATCCACGCCGGTGTCTATTACGCGCCGGGATCGGACAAGGCCCGGCTGTGCACTGCGGGGCGGCTGTCGATGATCGACTACTGCCGGGAGCACGACATCGACCACGCGGTCACGGGGAAGGTCGTGGTCGCGCTCGACGCGGAAGAGGCGACCCGGCTTGCGGAACTCGAGCGGCGTTGCACGACGAACGGGGTGCGCGCCGAAGTCATCGGCACCGACCGACTCGCCGAACTCGAGCCACACGTGGCCGGCGTCGCGGCGCTCCACGTGCTCGATACCGGCATCGTCGACTACGGCGAGGTCTGCCGCGTCCTCGCTGGCGAACTCGACTCCGCGGGCGCCACATTGCGACTGGGGGCGGGCGTCGTCGGCGCCCGCGAGACCTCCACTGGCATCGTGGTCGAGACCACCGACGGCCCGATCGAGGCGCGCCGAGTCGTCACGTGCGCCGGACTCCATGCCGACGAGGTCGCCGAGGCGATCAGCGGTCCCGAGGGTGCCGGCGGACTGCGCATCATGGCGTTTCGGGGCGAGTACCAGGAGTTGGTGCCGTCACGCGAGCATCTCGTCCGCGGCCTCGTCTATCCGGTCCCCGATCCGCAGTTCCCGTTCCTCGGCGTGCACCTCACGCGCGGCATCAATGGCCATGTGCACTTGGGCCCGAACGCGGTGCTGGCCTTCGCGCGGGAGGGCTACCGTTGGCGCAACGTGAGCGGCCGACACCTCCGCCAGACATTCGGATCGTCCGGATTCCGCAAGTTCGCGCGGGAGAACTGGCGCTTCGGCATCGACGAGATGGCACGGTCTCTGAGCACCCGGCGGTTCCTCACTGCGGTGAAGCGCCTGCTCCCCGAGATCGAGGCGGGCGATTTCGTCAGCGCCCCGGCGGGTGTGCGAGCGCAGGCGATCGGTCCCAGTGGCGCGCTCGTGGACGACTTCGCGTTCCATTCCATCGGTCGCGCACTCCACGTACTGAACGCGCCCTCGCCCGCGGCCACCGCGTCGCTCGAGATCGGCCGGACGATCGTCGAACGACTCGCGCTCGACGCGGACTGACCGCTAGATCGGGAGCAGCTGGTTCGCCGTCGACAACACGTCGAGCGAACGCTCCCAGCACGTGCGCTCGGTGTCGGTCATCTGGGGCCAGAGTGGCGCGCTCGGTCCGTCGGGTCCGAGCACACACGGCAAGCTGGCCGACACGTTGTCACCCACTCGCGTCGACACCGGTATGAGCGCTCCCGTTTCGTGGTACAGGGCGTGCACGAGTCCACTGACCGTGAGCCCGATGCCCTGCACCGCCGATCCCTTCAGGTCACGCACCTCGTAGGCCGCTTCACGCACATCCCGCTCGATGACCGCGCGCCGATCGGCGTCGAGGTCGATCCCACGCTGCGCCGCGAACTCCACGAGCGGCAGCGTCCCCACGACCGCCGAATCGAGGAGGAACACGCACGAGTCCCCGTGCTCGCCGATGACCCAAGCGTGGACGCTCCGCGGGTGCACTCCACACTCGCGAGCGATCCGATCGGTGAGTCGCAGGGTCTCCAACGCCGTCCCAGTTCCCATCACCGCGACCGGCCGGTCGCTCCACCGGCGGGTGAGGTATTCGGTCATGACGTCGAGCGGGTTGGTGACGACGAGTGCGATGCCGGGCAACTCGCCCGCTTCGATGTAACCCGCGACCGCATCCATCACGCCGAGGTTCTGGTGGAGCGTGTCGAGCCGGCTCTCCCCGGCCAGGGTGTGGTGCCCGGCCGTGATGACGAGCAGGTCCTCGCGCTCGATCTCGTCGAGCCCGCGGCCCCGCACCTCGATATGCGACAGCAGCGGCCGGCCGTGCATGAAGTCGAGGGCGAGGCCCTGAGCGGTGTCGCGATCCCGGTTGTAGACGGTCACCCGACTGGCGAGCCCGCGCATGATCACCGCCGATGCGGTCGCGACTCCGACGCCACCGGTGCCGATGATCCCCACCGAGAGTCCCGCCATCGCTAGACGTCGAACACCAGCGTCAGGATCAACGCCAGCACGATCACGATCGCACACCAGCCCAAGGGACCGAGACGTTTCGGGACTGAGTTGTGTACCCCGTCGTCTGCGTCGCGTCGTGCCACGGACTCTCCTTCGTCGGCTTCGGAGGACTCGATGAACGGATGCCGTCAGATCGCGGCGGCGAGATCCTCGGCGCGCAGCGAGACCGGCTCGGTCGTGGCCACGAAGTCGAGGAGGATCGCAGCGAACCGACGGGGGTCCTCGCAGTGCGGGAAATGACCGAGGCCCGGCATCACCTCGAGCCGGCTCCCGGGCATGGCCTCGTGGGCCTCGTAGGCGTGGGCCACCGGGATCACCGGATCGTTCTCACCCCACACGATGAGGGTCGGCATCCGGGCCGCGAGGTGGAGCCGGTCACGCGCACTGACCCGTTGCCCTTTGACGTCGACGACGGCGCGCAACGTCTGGAGGAATGCTTCGCGGTTGTCCGGATCTATGAGTGACGTGTAGGCCCGCCACATCTCGACCGTGGCCGGAGCCGGCCGGAGGCCGACCTTGCCCGCCCATCCGGTGACGGTCTCCACCGACGAGCGCACGAAGGGTTGCATCGCGAGTGGCATCAGGTACTCGGCGCCGGGCAGGGTCAGCGCGCGCAACAGCGGCATGACCTCGGCTCCGAGACCCCCGGCGCACACGAGGCCGAGGCGTTCGCAGCGCTCCGGATATTGATAGGCCAGCTGCATCGCGATGCCCCCGCCGAGCGACTGACCGACCACGGTGGCCCGCTCGTGGCCGAGGCTCACGAGTAGGTCCCGCAGGATGCTCGCGTGAGCGCCCAGGGAGTAGTCACCCCGAGGCTTGTCCGATCGGCCGTGGCCCGGCAGGTCGGGCGCGACAACGGTCACGTGCTCGGCCAGATCCTCGAGCACCGGCGTCCACGACGACGAACTCCCCGCCATTCCGTGCACCAGCAGCACGACCGGGCCGGCGCCACCGGTTCGGTACGCGATCTCGTGCCCGTGAATCTCCACGGTCCGTCGCTCCATCGTGCGGCTCCGATCAGTCGGTTGTCACCCGAGGCTACCGATCCGAACCGACAAACCGCGGCTCCGCGAACGGCCGCTTCGTGGACGCGGTTCCACCGACGGCGAGGGACCGCCGTTTGCGCCTTTCCCGACTCAGAGTTTGCTGAGCGGAGGCTTTCGGATTACCTCCCGCGCAATCACCGCTCCGTATCGTCGAACGACGCCGATTCGTCGACCACGGGGTTGCTCATGACACGACGTTCGAACCAGTCCGGACTCGCTGCA
>JBDUBS010000616.1:0-14608 GCA_040003875.1 Acidimicrobiia bacterium
GTTGGGGACGATCTTGGAGAAGAGCGCAGCCTGGAACGGGTTGCCGCCCTCGGCCCGAAGCCGGAACATCGTCTCGGTGATGGTGCGGCTATCGATGCCCATGCGCTCCCACACGGCTTGCATCATGAGGCGGTCCCGCATGCGGATCGCGGCTTCGAAGGCGAACTCCTGGCGCTCGCGCAGCTCCGCGGCCGACAGGCCTTGGTAGTACTCCTGGAGCGAGAGCACGCCGAAGGCAACGTGGCGGGCCTCGTCACTCATCACGTAGCGCAGCAGTTGCTTCAGGAGCGGTTCCTGGGTGACTTGGTGCATGAATCCGAAGGCCGCGAGCGCGAGCCCTTCGATCATGATCTGCATGCCCATGTAGGTCATGTCCCACCGCGAGTCGCCGAGCACGTCGTTGATGAGCAACTGCAGGTTGGCGTTCACGGGGTAGTGGCCGTCGAGCTTGGTGTCGAGATAGCGGGCGAAGACCTCGACGTGGCGCGCCTCGTCCATGACCTGCGTGGCCGCGTAGTACTTGGCGTCGATCCACGGGGTGGTGACGACGATCTTGCCGGTGCAGAGCAACGCGCCCTGCTCACCGTGGAGGAACTGACTCATGCGCCAGTTGAAGGCTTCCATCTGGAACTGCAGCCACTCGGCGTCGCCCCACTTCTTGACCGGGGATCCCTCGACGTCGGTCATGCGTTGTTGGAAGAACGTGACCGCGCCCGACATCTCGCGGGCGACCTGCTCGCCGTCGACGTCGATCGACCAGTCGAGGTCGGTGCTCCCGTTCCACTGCGAGGTCTTGGCCTTCTCGTACAGCTTGCCCAGCCCCTCGCGGGTGCGGCTGTAGTCCCAGGTGAAGAGCGCGTCGCCGCGCGCCGGCGTCTGGTGGAACACGTTGCCGAAATCCATCGCGTCGTCGCGGATGATCGACTCGACGTCGTTGACGTCGGCGCGGCCCAGGAACTGACGAGAAGAAGATTCACTCATCGTGCAAATGTACCCCGTCGATCAGGCTCGCTAGCTTGCGGGGCATGCAGATCTCACCCGTCGCGGCCCGGATCCTCGGGTGTCTCCTCGAGAAGGAGCGGACCACGCCCGACCAGTACCCGCTGAGTCTGAACGCGCTGGTCAGCGCCTGTAATCAGACGACCAACCGATGGCCGGTGGTCCGCTACGACGAGGCGACGGTCGAGGCGGGGCTCGACGAGTTGCGCAGCTTCGAGCTGATTCGGCGCGAGAAGCCGCACGGCGGTCGGGCGATCAAATACTCCCAGGTGGTGGCCGGGATCGTCCCGATGAGCGGGCCCGAGTTGGCTCTGCTGTGCGTACTCCTGGTGCGCGGACCCCAGACTCCGGGCGAGCTGAAGACGCGCACCGAACGGCTGCACCCGTTCGGTGGCCTCGATGCCGTTGACGACGCGCTCGGCCGGATGCTCCGCCACGTTGACGGCCCGTTGGTGGAGCAGTTGCCTCGCGAACCGGGTCACAAGGAAGCGCGGTGGCGCGCGCTGCTGGGGGCGGATGTGGCAGAGGTCACGACCGACGTGGCGCGCGCGGAACCGGTGCCGTCCGGGGACGGGGCCGACACGCTCGTCGAACGGGTCGCCGCGTTGGAGGCCGAGGTCGCACGCCTCGCCGGGATGCTGGACGGGCTCGCGGACCGAGCGCGGGATTAACCTCCGCAACTGTGCAGATCTTTCACAATCCGGCGTGCTCGAAATCGCGAGGCGCGATGGAGATCCTTGCCGACCGTGGCGTCGAAGCCGACGTCACCGAGTACCTGAAGGCACCGCCGGACCGGGCCACCCTCGAGCGGATCGTCTCGATCATCGACGACGAGCCGCCTGCGCTCGTCCGCAAGGACAAGCGCTTCAAGGAACTCGGTCTGCGCGCGGCCGACTACACGACCGCGGCGAGTGTGGTCGACCTGCTGCTCGCCCATCCCGAACTCATGGAGCGCCCGGTCGTAATCGTCGGGGATCGCGCAGTGATCGCCCGTCCCCCCGAAAAGCTTCTCGACCTCCTCGGTTGAATCGAAAGGTTGTCCGACCATGGCGATGCCCACTCCCGAATCGGTACGCGAGGAAGTTCGTGCCTGGCTCGCAGCGAACTGGAGCCCCGACCTGACCGTCGGCGAGTGGTGGGAGCGGCTGACGGAGTCGGGCTACGGCGCGCCGACGTTCCCCGAGGAGGATTTCGGTAAGGGCTACGGGCGGGCCCTCGCCAACGTCGTCAACGAAGAACTCGCCCAGGCGGGGGCCGTGGGACCGCCGGCCGGACTCGGCTACCTGCTCGCAGCTCCGACGATCTCCACCCACGCGACGCGTGAACAGAAGGACGTCTGGCTCACGCGGATCTTCAACGGCACCGACGCGTGGTGCCAGCTGTTCAGCGAACCCGGCGCGGGCTCGGACCTCGCGGGTCTGCAGTGCAAGGCGGAGCGGGACGGCGACGAGTGGATCATCACCGGCCAGAAGGTGTGGACCTCGACCGCGCAGCTCTGCAACATGGGCATGCTGATCGCACGGACGAACCCCGATGCTCCCAAGCACACCGGGATCACGTACTTCGGCATCGACATGGACCAGCCGGGCATCGAGATCCGACCACTCAAGGAAATGACCGGCCGGGCGATGTTCAACGAGGTCTTTCTCGACGGTGCGCGTGTGCCGGACGCCAACATCATCGGCGGACTCAACAACGGGTGGGCGGTCGCGAACACCACGTTGGCCGCGGAGCGCGCCGGCCTCGGCAGCGGTGGGAGTGGGGCAGCGGGTTCCGCGTTCCCTGGTCCCATCTCGAACCAACTGGGTGTGCGCGTCGGCGACACCGTCGGTCAGGTCCGCACCGGCGGGACCGGCGGCGGCGGTGGTGGCATGGCGAAGCGTCTGATGGCATTGGCACAGGAGAACGGCGCGATCAACGACGCGGTGGTGCGGCAGGGCATCGTGAAACTGTGGTCGCTGGAGCAGATCGGTAAATATTCGAGCCTGCGTATGCGCAGCGGGGGCGCGAGCGCGGCCGCGCCGAACCTCGCCAAGCTCATGATGAGCGACATGCTGCGCCTGAACCGCGAGGTCGCGACTCAGGTACTCGGCCCCGAGATTGCGATCATGGGCAAGGACAGCGCGAGCGGAGGGATGCAACAAGAAATGGTGCTCTTCTCGCCGGGGCCGTCGATCTACGGCGGCACGGACCAGGTGCAACGCAACATCATCGGTGAGCGCGCGCTCGGCCTCCCCAAGGAGCCCGACCCGAACAAGGGCGCACCGTTCAAGGACATCCCGAAAAACGCGTAACTTCGGGCCCTGCGCTCCCACTGCCTTGTCGGCCCGTCCGCTTGCACTCCTGATAGTCATGCGCTTCGTGAGGTTCGCTCCCGGGCTGTCGCTCAGCGAGCTCCGCTCTGGTCCCGCTGACGTTGCGAGTTCGGCTGTGAAGAGAGGGCAACCATGAAGATCGGGATGACGTTGCCGTCGTTCGTGGTCGGGGTCGACGGGCCGACGATCCGGGAGTGGTGCAGGCGCATCGACGACGGGCCGTTCTCGGCCCTCGCAGTCGGCGAACGGGTGGCCTATCCCAGTCACGACCTCGTGTCGACGCTCGCGTACGCAGCCGCGGCGACCGACCGCGTGCGGCTGGTCTCGACGATCGCGGTGCTGCCCACGCATGACCCGGTGCGGCTCGCGAAGCAGGCCGCCACCATCGACGTCCTCTCCGACGGTCGCTTGACGTTGGGCGTAGGCGTCGGGGGTCGGGACCAGGACTACGCCGCGGTCGGCGCATCGACGGCCGCCCGGTTCGCGCGCCTCGATGAGCAGGTCGAGATCATGCGAGGTGTGTGGAGGGGAGATGTCGTGGTCGCGGACGTGCCGCCGATCGGACCGACGCCCGTCCAGCCGGGTGGGCCGCCGATGCTCACCGCCTCGATGGGTCCGAAGTCGCTCGCCCGGTCCGCACGGTGGGCCGACGGTCTGTCCGGATTCGATCTCGCACCCGATCCGGACGCGGTGGCCCGGACGTTCGACGCCGTCCGGATCGCGTGGACGAAGAGCGGCCGCTCCTCGGCCCCGTGGCTGTCGACCTCCACCTGGTTCGCCCTGGGTGACGATGCACCCGACCGGCTGTCCGGATACGCCCGGAATTATCTGAGCACCTTCGGCGATGCGGCGGCCTCGGCGATGGCGGGATTGTGTCGCCTGCACGACCCCGGTGTGCTCCGGGAAGTGGTCGCAACCTTGGCCGAGACCGGTTGTGACGAGTTCATCCTCGTGCCGACCACCGACGATCCGACCGAGCTCGACCGGCTCACCGCCGCGCTCGACGCGTAGGTTCGGGCCGTGCTGGCCGACCTCCTTGCTCACGACGGCGTCTGCGAAACGTTGGACCTGGGGGCCCGCTTCGGATTCATGGCCATCCACGGTGGTTCGCTCGAACGCGGCACGGCCGAGGTCGCGCGCCGTGCTGCTGGGTTGACCGGCGGATCGCTCTACGCCGTCGAGCAGCCGGACGGGCTGCAGTGGCACGTTCCCTCTCATCTGTACGACCCGGCGGCGTCACCCAAGCTCCTCGCGTTCCTCGACCACGTCGACGTGGTCGTTTCGGTGCACGGATACGGCCGGGAAGGGTTCTGGACGCACGTCCTGCTGGGCGGCGCCGACCGCGAACTGGCCCGGGTCGCTGCGGCCCGTATGCGTCCCCACCTCGACGGGTTCGACGTGATCGACGATGTGGACGCGATCCCTCGTGAGCTGCGCGGTGTGCACCCCAAGAATCCCTGCAACCTCACCCGGCGCGGTGGGATCCAGGTGGAGCTGCCACCCCGAGTGCGAGGCCTCGGGCCGCGTGGCGAGCCCGAACATGTCGAAGCCCTCGTGCGCGGACTGGCCGCGGTGTTCGCGTGACGTTCTCGATTCAACAAAAGGTTCGGCTCGGTGACACGACACCTCGCGGTCGTCTGCGCCTCGACTCGATGGCGCGTTACTTGCAGGATGTCGCCGCGGAGGACGCCGCCCATGCCCATCTCCCGGACGGTCGCGGGTGGATCCTCCGACGCATGACCTACGAGATCGGGCGGTTGCCGACGATCTACGAGGACCTCGAGATCAAAACGGCACCGAGCGGGGTCGGCGGTCGGTGGGCCGAACGCACGACGACGCTCGTCGGGCTCGATGGCCTCAACGACGCGCGCACCGCGCTCCGCCAGGGAGTGCTGGCCACTGCCATCGCGATCTGGGTCTACGTGCGGCTCGACACCGGGGCTCCGGTGGCACTACCGCCCGAGTTCTTCGTGGCGTACGGCGATGCGATCCGCGAGCGCAAGGTGAGTGCGCGGCTGATCCATCCGGCACCGCCCCCCGACGCACCGCGGGTCGGCTTCCCACTGCGCAGTACCGACTTCGACGTCTTCGGCCACGTGAACAACGCGGTCTACTGGGTGCCGGTCGAGGATGAACTCGCGCGCAGTGACACCGGTCGGCTCACTGCGGCGAGCATCGAGTTCGGTGGCGGTGTCCTGCCCGGTGAAGTCTGTGAGTTGGTGACGGTTCGCACGCCGACCGAGGTCGCGTTGTGGTTCCTCGTGGGCGGCGATGTACGAGCATCGATCCGGGCCGATCTTGCGCCCTAGTGTCACCCGCCATGACCAAGCAGCTGGACCTCGGATTCATGGTGGGCTACTGGGGCGCGCAGCCGCCGGTCGGCGTCGCGGAGCTGATGCTCGAGGCCGAGCGACTCGGGTACGCCACGGCCTGGACCGCGGAGGCGTACGGCTCGGACGCGCTGACGCCGCTCGCTTGGTACGGCTCGACCACGTCTCGGATCCAACTCGGAACATCGATCATCCAGATGTCGGCGCGGACCCCGACCGCCACTGCGATGGCGGCCATCACCATGGACCATCTCACCGGAGGTCGGTTCATCCTCGGGCTCGGCGCCTCCGGCCCCCAAGTGGTGGAGGGCTGGTACGGCCAGCCGTACGCGAAGCCGCTGGCCCGGACCCGGGAGTACGTGGAGATCATGCGGACGATCCTGGCCCGCAAGGAACCCCTCACCTACGACGGTGACCACTACCAGCTGCCGTACCCGGGAGGAACGGGGCTGGGTAAAGCGGTGCGCTCCATCACCCATCCCCTCCGCGAGGACCTGCCGATCTATCTCGCGTCCGAAGGGCCCAAGAACGTCGCCCTCACGGCCGAGATCGCCGACGGTTGGCTGGCGATCTACTACTCGCCGAAGGTCGACGACTTCTACCGCGACGCCCTGTCGGAAGGCTTCGCCCGACCAGGGGCGCGTCGGTCCTTCGACGACTTCACCGTCGCGGCCACCGTGCCGGTCATCTTCCACGACGACGTCGACGAGGCCGCCGACATGCTCCGGCCGGTCCTGGCGCTCTATATCGGTGGCATGGGCGCGCGGGAGGTCAACTTCCACGCCAACGTCTTCGGTCGGATGGGCTACGAAGCCGAGGCGCGTGAGATCCAGGACCTCTACCTCGCGGGCAAGAAGGACGAGGCCGCGGCCGCGGTGCCGCGCTCGCTGATCGAGGAGACCGCGCTCATCGGGCCCAAGGAGAAGATCCGCGACGACCTCGAGCTGTGGCGGGAGTCCTGTGTCACCCAGATCCTCCTCTACGGCGACGCCACCACCCTTCAGAGCATGGCCGAACTCTGCTTGTGACGCCTTTTCGGGCCCCTCCGCTCGCGCTCCTGAGCGTCCTGGGATCGGCCTGACCGCTCCCGAGGCGGAGCTTGCGGAGCCGAGCAGACTCGGAGCGAGCCCCACGAACCGGCTCCGTCAGGAGCGCGAGCGGAGAGTCAGGCAAGCCTGTTCAGTACGACGTGTTCGGGGCCCGTGAGGAGCCAGAGGAGTCCGGCGGGGTCGAGGAAGTTGTCCTCGTCGTTGCGGATGACGTCGCGACTCTCCGGGTCGACCGCCATACCGAAGAAATCCCGAGCGGATCGGAACCACTCGATCGTCACGCCATCCAGGTCGCAACCGGGCCGTCCGTAGTCCTGGGCCAAACGGTGGTTCTGCTCGTAGCGGATGAAGTACTTACGGACCGCTGGGGTGTCGCGGTTGAGAGGCCCGTGGACCTCCCACCAGTACTTGTGGAACGCGTCGAGATCCATACCGGGCTTGTGCCGTACCCCGCAGATCAGCTTGGTGACGGGAGCGCCGCGGTCGGCGGGTCCCGCGATGACCTCCATCTCGGTCTCGGTGAAAACCTCGAGGACTGGTCCGAACAGCGAGGCCGAATCGGCCAGGACCTCGGCGTGACGCGGGTCCTCCCGCATTGCGTGGAAGCCGTCCCACGAGTCGTACCACTGCACGGAGACCCCGTCGTACGGACACTCGGCCCGCTCGTAGTCGCGTTCGGTCCTGCGATGCTGCTCGTATCGCAGGTTGTGTTCGGCCGCCGCCGGGCTGGCTGCGACAAGCGCGGCGTGCGGTCCCTGCCAGCGGTCGTGGAACTCGTCGACACCGAGGTTCGGGTGTCGGGCCACGAAGCCGATGCGCTTGATCATGAATCCTCCGGGTTGCCGCTCGGCGTTGATCCTGGCACCCTGTCGCCCTTCGGTGCGACCACGGACGCCGCACTCGTGACGAAAGGGGCACCAGTGGCAGATAGCAAAGGGCGGGCCGGTCGGTTGCGCGCGATCGCACTCGCGCTGTTGGTGGCCGGCGTCGCGCTGGGATTCCTCGTCGGCGCTGCGTTCCCCGCGGAAGTCGGGACCGCGTCCCCGAGTCTCTCGAAGGTCACGAACTACACGTCGAGCACCGAGAGCGGAGACGGGTCCTTCAACTGGTTGTTCACGATCCTGGTCATCGGCCCGGCGCTGGTCGCGTCGTCGGTGGTGTACGCATCCGCCGAGATCGTGGCGGGCTTGAGGCGGTCGGGCCGGTCGCGGACATCGGAACCGGTCGTGACGGACGGCACAGGAACCGTATGAGTCGACCCGGACTCCTCGACGGCAAGGTCGCGGTCGTGACCGGAGTCGGACCGGGGCTCGGTCGAGCGAGCGCATTGGCGCTCGGCCGCGAAGGCGCAGCGGTGGTCCTGGTCGCCCGCAATGCCGAGCGGCTGGAAGCGGTGGCCGCGGAGATCGAAGCCGCCGGCGGGCGGGCCCTCGCAATACCCGGCAGCGTCACGAAGCCGGACGACTGCGAGCGCATCGCCGCCGGCGCGCTCGAGCAGTTCGAGGCGATCGACGTGGTGGTCAACAGTGCGTTCCGGGGCGATTCCTTCCAATCGATCAGCGACGCCGACCTCGACGTGTGGCGCAAGATCTTCGAGGTCAACTTCTACGGCGCGGTGAACATGACCCGGGCCTGCCTGCCCACGATGAAGGCGGCCGGGAGCGGCAGTGTGGTGATGATCGCGTCGCAGAGCGCCCGGAAGATCCGGGCCGACGAAGCGGGGTACGCCGCGAGCAAGAGCGCGCTGATCACGCTCACTCGGTCGCTCGCCATCGAGGTCGCGGCCGACCACATCCGGGTGAACGCGGTCGTGCCCGGTTGGATCTGGGGGCCAAACGTGCAGATGTACGTGGAGTGGCAGACGTCGTCACGCGGTCTGACGCAGGAAGCGGTCATCGCGGAGATCACGCGGGAGATCCCGCTCGGTGAGATCCCGCCCCAGGAGGACATCGCGGAGGCGATCGTGTTCTTCGCGTCCGGGATGTCGCGCATGATCACCGGGCAGACACTCGACGTGAACGGTGGGGAGTACTTCGGGTGACGGAATCGCGGCGCGCCGGAGTCGTCACCGGCGCCGCGTCGGGGCTCGGACGCGCCACGGTGCTCGCCTTCGCCCGTCGGGGTGATCGAATCGTCGTCGCGGACCGGAACGCGGTGGACGGCGCGGCGGTCGTCGCCGAGGCGGAGGCCCTCGGTGGCGAGGCGCGGTTCGTCGCGACCGACGTCACCGACCCGGCCGCGTGCGAGGCGATGGTTGCCGCCTGCCTCGAGGCCTTCGGAACGCTCGACTTCGCCGTCAACAATGCGGGCACCACGGGTACGCCTGGCAGCGCGGTCGACTATCCGGTCGATGCGTGGCGCGCGACCATGGCCGTCAACCTGGATGGAGTCTTTTTCTCGATGCGGGCCGAACTCCCGCACCTGGTCGCGGCCGGGGCCGGAGCCATCGTCAACGTCGCGTCCGGGGCCGGGCTCGTCGGATTCGCCGGTCTGCCCGCGTACGTGGCCAGCAAGCACGGTGTGGTCGGGCTCACCAAATCGGCCGCCCTCGAGTGCGCGCCACTCGGGGTACGGATCAACTGCGTGTGTCCGGGAAGCGTCCGCACCCCGATGCTCGAGGGCTATATGGGCGGCGACGAACGCGTCGAGCGGGCGATGACGGCCGGAGTGCCCCTGGGCCGGCTGGGAACGCCCGACGAGATTGCCGAGGCCATCGTCTGGCTGTGCTCCGACGCCGCCAGCTACATGGTCGGCCACGCCCTCGTCGTCGACGGCGGCGCCACTGTCTGACTGCCCGTGCGCTCACGCTCCTGATTGGTGACGCTGACGTGGGGTTCGCTCCCGGGCCGCTCGCTCCGCGGGCTCCGTCAACCCACTCCACTCCACAGCTCGCGCTGGCGGGTCATGGGGTCGTCGAGGATCTCGACCGTGGTGTCGAAGCGTTGGGTCGCCCGGCGGGTGAGGTCATAGGTGGGCCATCCGGGGTCACCGGTGCGCGCGAAACGGATCCAGGCCGCGTGCATCTCGTCGGCGAGCGGTTGGCGGTCGGGTGCGTCGCCGGTGAGCATCGAGAGGCCGGGCCGGTCCAGTGCGTCCCACATGAAGGGCAGCTCCAGGGCGTGGCAACTCTTCAACGCGCCATCCATGACCGGTGACTCCCAGGTGAACAGGTACATCCACGTCGGCCGGGTGGACACACCCGCCTCGGCCAGGCGGAGCGCGGGCGTGCGGAACACGCGGTCGGTGGCGAGCGCGGTGGCGATGTCGGCGGGGAGCGCGTCGGGATAGATGTCGTGGTACTCCGAAGCGACGGCGGCGGCTCGGTCGCCGAAGGTCGCGGTCAATGCCGCGGTGATGGTCGCCTCGTTGACCGTGCCGGTCCCGAGATCGAGCGCGGTGAACATGGTCATCTCGTCCCGGTTGGTGCCGATGATGGTCGGCACCGCTCCGAGGCCGTCGCGCACGGCATCGATCGGGCGCTGCGGAAGCACGTTGCCCTCGACCACCGGGACGAATGGCAGGTCGGTCCGAAGTCCCGCCGCGAAGATCGCCCTCTGGGCGTCGAGAATCGACTCCATGGGCGCGTCACGGAGTTGCTCAACCGTCTCGATGCCACATGCGGTGAGCACGGTGCGTGCGGTCGCGGTCGCCTGGTCGGCTCTGACACAGAACGACGCACCGCCCGACTGGGAAATCGCGCCGGAGTACATGCCCTGGGCGACGGGCAGGCCGAGCAACGTTCCAACACTCATGCCGCCGGCCGATTCGCCGAAGATCGTGATCCGATCGGGATCACCGCCGAAGTCGACGATGTTGTCCCTCACCCATTGGAGCGCACACACCTGGTCGAGGATGCCGGCGTTGCCAGACCCCGCGAACTCCTGACCGAAGATGTCGTCGAGGTGAAGGAACCCGAAGGCGCCGAGCCGGTAGTTGATACTGACGACCACGACGTCACCGTGGCGGGCGAACCGCCGGCCGTCGTAGATCGGCGACCCACCGGTGCCGTTCACGAACGCGCCGCCGTGGATCCAGAACATCACCGGCCGCTTCGCGTCGTCGAGCCCCGGCGTGTACACGGACAGTGTCAGGCTCGCAGCTTCGTCGCACTCCGGGTCGGCCGCACCGAACATCGTCTCGAGCGGCGACGGCAGTTGGGGCGCCACGGGACCGAAGCGGAGCGCATCGCGTACGCCATCCCACGGCTCGACCGCGGCAGGTGGCTTGAAGCGCCGGTCGCCGACGGGCGGCGCGGCATAGGGAATCGATCGGAAGATGCCGATGCCGTCGCGAGTGACACCGCGCACCTTCCCGCCGGTGGTGGCGGCGATCAGGTCGTCGGCGCGGTCCGTTGCGTGCACGAGGTGCTCCTTCTCTCCGGGTCGATCGAGGCTATTGGACCGAGGGAACGTGCTCCGGTCGTCGGTCGCGTGTCAAGGTGGCGCCATGATTGATTCCGACCCGGCGTTGGTGGCGTTGCCGGCGCAACCGGACGGCCTCGCGTGGCCGAGCGCCGAGTGGACTCGGGGGTCCCCACCGCCGGGAGTGGACCTCGACGGTCTGGTGGGGGAGATGTTCGCCGATGCCCGGTACGAGACGACCTACGCCGTGTTGGTCGTGCATCGGGGCACGCTGATCGCCGAGCGGTACGGCAATGCGCTGCCCAACTGGGTCGGTGATGCCATCGCCGTCGACCGCACCACACCGCTGCTCTCGTGGTCGATGGCCAAGTCGATGCTGCACGCCGCGGTGGGGATCCTGGTCGGCGAGGGCCGGCTCCGGCTCGACGAGGCGGGACTGGTTCCGGAATGGCGCGACGACGAACGCTGCGAGATCGGTCTGCCCGACCTCCTCGCGATGCGGGACGGACTCGCGTGGAACGAGGACTACGTCGACGCGGGCGGCTCGCAGGTGATCGACATGCTCTTCGGCGAAGGGAACGCCGACGTTGGCGCCTTCGCTCGCAGTCGTCCGCTCGCGGTCCCGCCCGACACCAGGTTCAACTATTCGAGCGGCACGACCAATGTGATCTCCGGGATCGTTGCCGACGTGGTCGGACGCGGTGACCGCTACGCGCAGTTCTTGCGGGATCGACTGTTCGCCCCGATCGGGATGACGACGGCCGACCCCACGATGGACGCCGCCGGCTTGTGGGTCGCGTCGTCCTACGTGCATGCGATCGCCGAGGACTTCGCTCGCTTCGGGTACCTCTACCTCCGAGACGGCGTGTGGGACGGCACGAGGATTCTTCCCGAGGGTTGGGTCGACTCCGGACGGCGCCTGCGATCGGTCGACCCGACCGACGGTCGCGGTTACGGCTGGCAGTGGTGGGTCACCGGCGACGAACACGGGACGTTCTGGGCCAACGGTTACGAGGGCCAATCCATCCTGGTCTGCCCCGCCCAGGATCTCGTCGTGGTCCGGGTCGGCCGGACCGATGCCGCGCACGGCCGCGACCTCTTCGACTGGAGAGCGCGCGTCGTCGAGGCGTTCGCGTCGGCCACACGATGACGATGGAACCGGTACCGGAGGACTGGGCGCGCGCGCTGGCGGTGATCGCGCATCCCGACGACCTGGAGTACGGCGCGGCCAGCGCAGTCGCGCGTTGGACCGCGCAGGGCCGGTGGGTCGGGTACGTGCTCGCGACCGCAGGCGAAGCCGGGATCGACGGCATGGATCCGGCCACCGCCGGTCCGCTCCGGATGGCGGAGGAACGCGCCGGCGCCACGGCGGTGGGTGTCGACACCGTCGAGTTCCTCGCGTTCGAGGACGGGGTGGTGGAACCGACGCTGGCGTTACGACGCGACATCGCCCGCCAGATCCGACGATTCAAACCCGAGGTCCTGATCCTCGGCAACTACGCCGACCGATGGTCGTTCGGCGGCCTCAACATGGCCGACCATCGCGCCGTCGGCCTGGCGGCGGTCGACGCGGCGCGCGACGCCGGGAACCGCTGGGTCTTCCCCGAACTGGTGGAGGAGGGGTGGGAACCGTGGGGTGGAGTGCGCCGGGTCTTCGTCAACGAGGCGCCGGGTGCACAGCACGTCGTCGACGTCACCGACACGATCGACCGGGGGATCGAGTCACTGCGCGCTCACCGCCAGTATCTGGTCGGACTCGGCGACGGCGGAATGAGTGATCCCGACGAGTTCTTGCGTGGGCACGCGGCCCAAGCGGGCGCGGCCGCAGGCGTCACCTACGCAGTGCGGTTCGAGGTCATCGGTCTGTGAAGCTCAGTGGCGCGGCGTCGATCGTCGGCGTGGCGGAGACCGAGTACCTGCGCGGGTCCGACGCGCTACCGGTCGAGATGATGTTGACGGTGGCTCAGGCGGCGATCGCCGATGCCGGGCTCACCACCGCCGACATCGACGGGGTCGTGCCGCCGCCGGGCTACACGACCGTCGAGGAGTTGGCCGCGAACCTCGGGATTCCCTCGGTCGCGTACTCGGCCACGGTTCACATGGGTGGCGCGTCGTCGGTTGCGGCTGTGCAGAACGCGGCGATCGCGGTGGCGGCCGGGGTCGCGAGCACGGTGCTCGTGGTGGTCGGATGGAACGGTTACTCGGCGTTCCGCCACCGCCCGGGCCAGCGCGTACCGCGTCGGGGTCTGGATGCCAACGCCGTCGCCGACGTCCTCTTCGACTTCTACCTTCCGTACGGGGCGCGGTCGGCGGCTCAGTTCTACGCCTGGATCGCCACCCGGCACCAGCAGCTCTACGGCACCCTGCCCACCGACATGGGCGAGATCGCCGTCACGTTCCGACGCCACGCCCAGCATCATCCGCAGGCACTGATGCGCGGTCGCGAACTCACCATGGACGATTACCTCGCGAGCCCGTGGGTCAGCGAGCCGTTCCGTCGGTTCGACTGCTGTGTCGAGACCGACTGTGCGGCGGCAGTTGTGGTGACGTCGACGGAGCGGGCGCGCGACCTGCCGCGACCGCCGGCGGTGATCCTCGGCGTCGGTGAAGGACATCCGTCACCGGCCGACGACATCCCGAACCGTCCCGATCCCTTCCGCATCGGACTCACCGACGCCGCCCCGCGCGCGTTCGGCATGGCGGGGGTGGGGCCCGACGACATGGACTTCGCCGAGATCTACGACTGTTTCACCTACGTGGTCATGCTCCAGCTGGAGGCGCTCGGCTTCTGCGCACGCGGCGAGGCCGGCGCGTTCGTTCGTGACGGTCGGCTCGGGATCGACGGGGCGCTGCCCACGAACACCCACGGTGGTTTGCTCTCGCAGGGTCACATGTGGGGGATGAACCACGTCGTGGAGGCGGTGCGGCAACTGCGCGGGGAGGCGTCGCTGCCGGTCCCCGGCGCGGAGATCGGCCTGGTCACCGGCTGGGGCGACTTCGGCGACGGCAGCATGGCCATCCTCGGAGTCGACCGATGAGCGGAGCGGGGCCCGAGCGGCCCGGCCCGCAGGGCCAGGAGCGGGTGCGATGAGCGGAGCGGGTGCGATGCAGCGACCGCCGCCGGATCGGGTGATCCCGGGGTCCGACGGGCTCGGGGCCGACTTCTACGCGCGTGCGGCTGCGACCGGTGTCCTGCACCTCCAGCGGTGTGAGGCGTGCGACACGTGGCGCCACCCGCCGCGTGTGCTCTGCGGCGCGTGTGGTTCGGCCGACTGGAACTGGCAGCCGACACGCGGGCGCGGGACGGTGTTCTCCTGGACGGTGACGCACCGAGCGGTGGACCCGGCGTTCGCGCAGGAGTTGCCCTACGCGATCCTCGTCGTCGAACTGCTCGAAGGGCCGCGCGTCGTCGGGAACCTGCTCGGGTTGGCCCCGAGCGCCCTGCGCCTGGATCTCCCGGTCCGGGTGGTGCTCGACCATCGGTCCGATGCGGTGGCGCTGGTCGATTTCACGCCCGAGTGATGGGCGACGCAGTCCGGTTCCGGCAGTGACGG
>JBDUBS010000526.1:0-4286 GCA_040003875.1 Acidimicrobiia bacterium
ACCGCCTTGGCGAGCAGGGTGAAGCGTTCGACGTTCACCGACAACTCACCCCGGCGGGTGGTCATCACCGTGCCTTCGATGCCCACCCAGTCGCCCCGATCCAGGCGGTCGAACGCGTCGTGATCCGCTTCGCCGATCGCCTTCTGGCTCACGAACAGCTGGATGGAACCATCCCGGTCGGCCAGCGTGGCGAAGCTGAGCTTCCCCTGGCGTCGGAGCAGGAGGACGCGGCCCGCGATCCGGACCCGGTGGTCGGTATTCGATCCGGCCTCGAGCGTGGCGAACTCGCGGCGCAACCCGCCGGCGGTGTCGGAGGTGTCGAAGCGCACGGGGTACGGGTCGATGCCCTCGGCCCGCAACGCGTCGAGCTTCGCCAAGCGTTGCCTGCGTTGGTCGCGTGCCTCCTCGGCGGCGTCGAGTGACGTGTCCCCGGCATCACCATCCGAGCCACTAACTTCCTCGCTCGGTTCCGCACTTCCCGGGTCGACCATCCGGACAACGCTAATGGCGCGCCCGTCGACGCCCCGGACTTTCCACCCGTACGACCTCGACCCGCACGACTCTCGACCCCGAACGGAGCACGATGGCCCGACTCGACGGCAAGGTGGCATTGATCACCGGAGCCGGCAACGGCATGGGACAAGTGGCGTCGGTGCTCTTCGCCCGCGAGGGTGCGCGCATCGTCGTCGCCGACTTCAGCGAGGCCGGCGGCGCGGAGACGGTCGCTGCGGTGGAGGCCGTCGGCGGTGAGGCGGCATTCGTCAAAGTCGACGTCGCCAACGCAGAGCAGGTCGAGGCGATGGTCCAGTTCTCGATGACGCGCTTCGGTGCGCTCGACGTCCTCTACAACAACGCCGGGATCTTCCCCGCCGACGACGGCGGCGCGACCGAGACCCCCGAACCCACGTGGGACCGGGTGATGGAGGTCAACCTCAAGGGGGTCTGGCTGGGGTGCAAGTACGGGATCCCCGCCATGCTCGCGTCGGGCGGCGGCTCGATCGTCAACGTCGCCAGCTTCGTCGCGCTGATGGGCGCCGCCACCGCGCAGATCGCCTACACCGCATCGAAAGGCGGCGTGCTCGCCATGACCCGCGAGATCGCAGTGGAGTACGGCCGTCGGAACATCCGGGCGAACTCGCTCTGCCCCGGGCCGATCGGGACCCCGATGCTCGAGGAACTCATGAGCGATCCCGCACGCAAGGCCCGGCGCCTCGTGCACATACCGATGGGTCGCCTCGGTCGGGCCGAGGAACTCGCGAACGCCGCACTGTTCCTCGCGTCCGACGAGTCGTCGTTCATGACCGGCGCGCAACTCGTTGTCGACGGTGGGATCACCGCGGCGTACGTGACCCCCGAGTAGCACCGGCGTCGGCCGGTGCATCCCGGCGCGAGACTGCCGGTCCGATGAGCCACCACCCGCTGGAGCCGTCCGACATCGCGCGCGTCGAATCGGTGATCAGCCAAGTGCCGCACTGGAACGGCCGGGCCCGAATCGTCGGACCGCTCGCCGGAGGCATCACGAACCGGAACGTCAGGGTCGTCGTGGACGGCGAACATTTCGTCGTGCGCCTCCCCGGGACCGACACCGCGCTCCTCGAGATCGACCGCGGGTGCGAGGCGATCGCGGCCAGTCGCGCCGCGGATCTCGGCGTCGCGCCGACCATCGTCGGCAGCTTCGACGGATGCCTGGTGACCGCGTTCGTCCCGGGGAGCGAACTCTCCGTGGGAGACTTCGAGCGTCCGGAGACGATCGAGACGATCGCCGCGATCGTGCGTTCGGTCCACGAGTCCGGACCACTCCCGCATGACTTCGACGGGTTCTCGGTACCGCGTCGCCATCGTGATACGGCGCAATCCCGCGGGCGGGAGGAACCGTCGTGGTACCCGGAGATCGCCACGATCGTCGACGAGATCCGGCGGGCCTTCGCGGCATCCCCCGACGTCACCGTCCCGGCCCACAACGACCTGCTCGGCGCCAACTTCCTCCGCGATGGTGCCCGCCTCTGGTTGCTCGACTGGGAGTATGCGGGCATGAACCAACCGACGTTCGACCTGGGGAATCTCGCGGTGAACAACGATCTCTCCGCCGACGCCGAGCGTCATCTGGTCTCGAGCTATTTCGGGTTCGTCGACGACCGCAACCTCGCCCGCGTCCGCTTGATGCGGATCGTGAGCGACGCCAGGGAAGCGATGTGGGGAGTCGTGCAACAAACCATCAGCTCGCTCTCGTTCGACTTCGCGGCGTACTCGGAAGTACGCCGCGATCGCCTGGTGGTGAACGCCACCGCCTCGTGGTTCCCTGCCGCACTGGCGGCGGCCGCCGGCCCCGTACGCGGCGCGTGATGCGCGACCGGGCACGCGTCGTCGTCGTCGGCGCCGGTATCGGAGGGGCAAGCATCGCGTGGCACCTCGCGCAGGCCGGGTGCACCGATGTCCTGGTCTTGGAGCGGGCTGAGATCACGAGTGGTTCCACCTTCCACTCCGCCGGTCTCGTCGGCCAGCTCCGATCGTCGCTGCCCCTGACTCGCATGATGATGCACAGCGTCGACGTCTACCGCCGGCTTCAGGCGGAAGGCGAGCAGACCGGGCGCGCCCCCGGCTGGCGAGAGGTGGGGTCGCTGCGTATCGCGTCGACGCCGGCCCGAATGGAGGAACTCACCCGTCAGCACGGTTGGGCCAAGACCTTCGGCCTGCCCATGGAAACGGTCAGCGCGTCAGAAGCCGCCGCACTCTTCCCGCTCATGGACCCCACCGGGGTGCTCGGCGGCATCTGGCTCCCCACCGACGGGTACCTCGATCCGAGTGGCGTCACCTACGCGTTCATCGGTGGCGCGAAGGACCTCGGCGTGGAGGTGGCGACCGGAGTCCGGGTCACCGGATTCGAGATCCACGCCGGTCGCGTGCGGGCCGTGCAGACCGACCACGGACGGGTGGAGACCGAAACCGTCGTCCTCGCGTGCGGGATGTACACCCCTGACGTCGCGGCCCTGGCCGGGGTCACCGTGCCCATCGTCCCGATGGCCCACCAGTACGTGGTCACGGCACCGATCGACGGGGTCACCGACTCGCTGCCCCAGCTGCGCGATCCCGACAACCTCGTCTACTTCCGCCGCGAATCCGGCGGGTTGGTCCTCGGCGGATACGAGCGCGATCCGGCACCGTGGAGCGTGCACGGCGTGCCGGCGGACTTCAACAACAAGCTGTTGGCCGAGGACTGGGATCGCTTTGCGCCGATCATGACCAACGCGATCAACCGGGTCCCGGCCGCCGAGTCGGCCGAGATCGTCTCCCTGGTGAACGGACCCGAGGGCTTCACCCCCGACAACGAGTTCGTGCTCGGTGAGAGCGCGGTCCACGGCCTGTTCGTGGCGGCCGGATTCTGCGCGCACGGCATCGCCGGCGCCGGGGGTGTCGGCCGAGTCATGAGCGAGTGGATTCTCGACGGTGAACCCGGCTTCGACACCTGGAAGATGGACATCCGTCGTTTCGGCCCGCAGTACGCGAGCCGCGACCTGGCGGTAGCCCGAGCGGTCGAGGTCTATTCGACGTACTACGACATCCACTACCCGAACGAAGAGCGTGAGGCGGGCCGACCGCTCCGTCGTTCGCCCGCGTACGAGCGTCTCGCCGCCCTCGGTTGCGAGTTCGGCGAGAAGAGCATGTGGGAACGGCCGAACTGGTTCACCCCCAATGCCGCCGACGGCGACCCACGCCTCCGACCCGACGGCTGGGCGGGCGCGCACTGGAGCCCCGCCATCCAAGTCGAGGCCCTCGCGTGCCGGGACACGGTCGCCATCTTCGACCAGACGAGCTTCTCCAAGCTCGAGGTTCGAGGCGTCGGTGCGGTCGAGTTCCTCCAGCGCGTGTGCGCCAACGATGTCGACCGGCCGGTGGGATCGGTCGTCTACACCCAGTTGTGCAACGACCGCGGCGGCATCGAGTGTGACCTGACCGTCACTCGCCTCGGACCCGCCCGCTTCCTTGTGGTCACGGGGACCGCGTTCGGCGCCCACGATCTCGGGTGGCTCCGCAAACAACAGGATCGACAACGTGAGGGAGACACGGTCGAACTCGTCGACGTGACCTCCGCGTACGCCTGCTTCGGGGTGTGGGGCCCGGCGGCGCGCGTCATGCTGGCGCAACTCACCACCGCGTCACTCGTGAACGATTCATTCCCGTACCTGACCGCGCAGAACCTCACCATCGGTTCGATCCCCGTCGTCGCCGTGCGCGTCACCTACGTGGGCGAGCTGGGCTGGGAGCTGTACTGCCCCACCGAGTACGGG
>JBDUBS010000341.1:0-4267 GCA_040003875.1 Acidimicrobiia bacterium
CCTCCAGCGTCACGGACGCGGGGTGACGCGCTCGCGCCCGGACCGTTCGAGCAGATCGGACCACGCATCGTCGCTCGGCGGTAGATCGGGCCCGAACGGCCAGGGTGCTGTGTGGTCCCGCAGCCGCGCGCATGCAGGTTCGGGTGGGACGAACTCGATGCCCAGCCCGGCGCTCAGGTCGTGCGTGTGCAACACCAACTCGTGCGCGCCTCGAGCGGCGAAGTCGGGCGGCGCGCCCAGCCGGATCCCCGGTTGCGCACGGGCCAGAATGATGGCGCGCACGTCGGTCGGAGTGTCGAGCACGATGGCGCGCAGCAGATTCGTCATCGCCGTGATCCCGTTCACGAGGTCGAGGGGCGTAGCACCGGCGAGCGCGTGGACCTCGCTGAACGGCGGGTAGGCGTCGGTGACCCGCGACGCCAAAAACTGGGCGTAGGAGAACACGCAGTCGATGGTGTGGTCTGCAGTCGCGAAGCACGACCACTCCAAGGTGCCCGCCGCGACACTCCAGTCGGCCTCGATTCCGGCGCGCCACGCGGTCAGCGCGACGTCGGTGAGTACCTGCAGATCGGCGATCGTGAACGGCCCGGGCGAGTCGATGGTCACGCGGCGACCGTACTTCGGCCACCTGACGCGCTGCGACGAGGCATGATGGGGCCGTGCTCTATCCGTCGGACGGTCCGCTCGCCACCTGGGAACACTGGGTGGGTCAACTCGAACAACGGCCCCTGGATCGCGAGTCGTACGGAATGTTGCTCCAAGCTCGGTCCGATCTCGGCGATGCACTCGAGGTGTCCGGACGCGAAGACCTGTGGAAATCGGCCGACAAGATCGACCATCGTTTCCATGTCCTCACCGAACGCGTGCGGGTGAGTCCGTTCTCTGCCGACGATCGCATCGGGTGGTGGTGGAACCGCCTCCCGTTGGCGAAGAAGTACCGCGCGTATCTCGACGCGACCTGAAGGGTGCTGGTTCACACGCGTACGGGGACGTTCGAGTACCCGGCGACGTTGCTCATGTGCACCCGCCGACACCGCGCCTCATCCACGGCGTATTCGGGCCAGCGGCTTGCGATCTCGTCGAACGCGATGCGGCTCTCGAGCCGCGCCAGGGCGGCCCCGAGACACGTGTGGATCCCGTGCCCGAAGCCGACATTGAGCTTGAGCGGTCGGGTCACGTCGAACCGATCGGGCTCGGGATACGCCCGCTCGTCCCGATTCGCCGCCCCGGTGACGAGGATCACCGGCTCGCCCGCGGGGATCGTCACGCCGTGCCATTCGGTTGCGGCCGTGCTGTACCGACCCTGGTACTGGGACGGCGCCCAGTACCGCAGGATCTCCTCGACGGCCGGGACCAGCAGATCGCGATCGGCGACGACCTTCTCCCATTCCGCCGGGAAGCGGGAGAACAGCACCACCCCGTTCCCGATCAGCTTGGTGACGGTCTCACTCCCGGCGGCCGCCAAGAGACCACAGAACCCGGCCGCGGCATCATCGCTGAGCCCGGTCTCGAGGAGCCGGCTCAGCATGTCGTCGGTGGGGTGCTTGCGTTTCTCCGAGGCCAACTCGTACAGGTAGCCGACCTGATGGAGCATCGCCTCCATGCCCGCCTGCGTGGGCTTGGGGTTGCCGGGCTCGCGGTGCAGCATCGTGTCGGTCCAGTGCCGGATCTGCTGGCGGTCGGCTTCGGGAACGCCGAGGATCTCCGAGATCACCTCGACGGGGAACGGCGCCGAGAACTCGGCCACCACGTCGAACTCGGAACCGTCGAGCGCATCGAGGTGGCGACGCACGAGGCGCCGGATCATCGGTTCGAGATCCGCGACGGCCTTCGGCGTGAACACGCGACTCACGAGACCGCGCAACTCGTCGTGCTCGGGCGGGTCCATGAAGATGATCGACCCGCGCGCCATGTCCTTGCCGTTCGGATCGACCAGCATGTCGATCGTGATGCCGTGCGTCGACGTGAACGTCTGCCAATCGCGATGCGCGGTGACGACGTCGTCGTAGCGCGAGAGGGCGTAAAACCCGTAGTGGTCGTTGCGGTATACCGGTGCGTCGTCGCGCAATTCGCGGTAGAGATCGTACGGGTCGTCGAAGAAGACGTCGGAATAGGGATCGAACTCGATCGTCACGCGATCACCATATTCACATCCCCGGTGAGCGCGATGGCGACCGTGCGCCCGACCCACTCCTCGGACTCCGCGTCGGCGAGCAGGTCCGCGGCCTCGATCCGCGCGTAGCACCGCTCACCCGACGGCAGATCGCACACCGCCACTCCCCACGCGGGCTCGCCATCGCCGCCGTGGACGACCGAAGCCGTGGCCACCGTGGCGATTCCCTCGTACCTGTCGACCACGGTGACGGTCGCCGGCACCGAGGCCGGCGGAGGGGCATTCACCGCTCCGGGAACGGTCGAGTACACCCCGGCGACGTGCTTGGTCATGTGCATCCCGACCCCGGTCACGAGCCCGAAGGAACCCGGATCGGCGCGGAGCACCCGCACCATCTGTGCGATCGCGTGGGTGAGGTAGTCGCTGCCGGCGCCACCGTGGTACGGCAGTCCACCGGTGACGGTCAAGGGACGCGACTCGTCGGGTTCGATCCCCAGCGCGTCGCGCATGAAGTTCACCGACGACCCGAAGCAGGAGTAGAGGTCGAGGTGGGCGACGTCGTCGATGCCCACCCCCGCGGCGGTCAGCGCTCCATCGGTGACCTCGCGCATCGCCGGGGACCGCGACAGATCAGGATGCTCGGCCACGTAGACCGGGTCCGTCGCGTAGCGCCACCCGCGCAGGTACACCCGCCGATCGCGGGCGACGCCGAGTGCATCGGCCCGCTCGTCGCTCATCAGGATCACTGCGGCCGCCATGTCGACGTCCATGATCGAGATCATGTACTTCGTGTACGGGTAGCCGACCATCCGGTTGGTCGCGGTCGGAGTGACGATCTCCTGGGCGCTGCGTTCCGACCGGAACCATGCCTCCGGGTTCGCCGCGGCCACCTGACTGAAACGATGCCACTGCTCGCCGAGCGCAGACCGATACTCGTCCAGGCCAGTGCCCACGCGACCGCGCCGGGCGTTGTCGAACAACGCGAACGTGAGCCACGCTTGGAAGACCTCGTGCGCGACCTCGGCCGGATGGAATGGCGCCTCCCACGGGAACGCCGGGCGGACCTCCGGCTTGAAGGAGTACTGCGCGCGCTCGCCTGCCTTGCGGTATCGCCGCTGCGTGTCGAGCGCCTCGGCACCGACCACGAGTGCGACGTCGGTCTCACCACTGGTGATCCGCGCCGCCGCGTCCTGCACCAAGACCTGTGGCGTCGTGCCCCCGATCCCGGAGTAGTGGCGCCGTCGCGGCGAAATGCCCAAACGGTCGCAGAGCCGGTCGACCGGCGCGTCGTACTGCCACGTCTGGCAGTAGACGATGTCGATCGAATCCAGGTGCTCGAGCGCAGCCACCTCAGTGTCGGCCACCGCGGCCCGGGTGACGGCGTCCCACATCGCGAGCGGTTCGGGTGCGTCGCCGCCGCGCCACGTGTGAGACCCGACGCCGACGACGGCTACTTGCCTTGCCATCGCGGTGGACGCTTCTCGGCGAACGCGCGTGGGCCTTCCTTCGCGTCCTCGGTGGCGAAGATCTCGGACGAGATCGCAGACTCGTTGCGGTACGCATCCTTCAACGGCATCCCGAGCCCCTCCCACACGCTCCGCTTCGTCGCCTGGACCGCGAGCGGCGCGTTGGCCGTGATACGACGCGCGTAGTCGTACGCGGCGTCGAGCAACTCGTCGCGCGGCACGATGGCGTTGAGGAGCCCCATCGCCATCGCGCGCTCGGCCGGGACGAGGTCGGCGCAGAGGAGGAACTCCATCGCGTGGGGAAACGGGATCTGGCGCGGGAGCCGCACGGTGGTGCCGCCACCGGCGAAGAGGCCCCGCTTCGGCTCCATCACCGCGAACTGCGCTTCGGGACACGCCAGCCGGATGTCGACGCCGCCGAGCATCTCCATCCCTCCCGCGGTGCAGTAGCCGTTCACCGCCGCGATGATCGGTTTCCAGATCTTGGCCCCCCGCAGGACGGCCCGGGTCCCGTCGAGGCCCTCGACCGTCTTCAGTATGATCGGCGTAACCGCCGCGACGCCGCTCATGGCGATGATGGTCGCGAAGCCGCGGCCGAAGAAGATCAGGAACAGCGGGTAGAGCAGGATCAGCGGCGCCGCCGCGAAACCCACCACCCAGCCCATGAAGGCCTCGCGAAGCAGGGGCC
>JBDUBS010000719.1:0-4265 GCA_040003875.1 Acidimicrobiia bacterium
GGCGGCTCGAACAACGCCGGCACATCGGCCACGTCGCTGACGTCGGCCGCGACCGCCGGCCCCACGCTGACAGTCGGCAACACCTCGAGCGGCGGCACCACCGCGCGCGGTCCCCTGCTCCTCGCGAAGAGCGACGACACGATCTTCGACTCGACCGCGACTGCTGCGGGCGAGCTGTACGTCGGCGACGACAACTCCGACCTGTTCTTCGTCAACACGGTCACCGCGCCGCAGGCGGCGCTGGTCTTCACCGAGGTCACCGCCAACCAGGTCATCGGCATCAAGCCCGTACGCGTCCTCGACACGCGGTCCGCCTCGAGTCGCGCCGCCGTCGTCATCAACCCGTCGGTGCTCGACTCGTCCGGCCGCCAGAAGGGCGGCACCTGGATGAACGTCGACATGTCCGCCCTCGCGATCTTCTTCGAGAGCGCGTTCGTGAACCTGACCGCAGTCGCCCCGACGGCCAACGGCTTTCTGACCATCGCGCCTGCGCCTCCGGTCGGTAACGGGCAACCGTCGACCTCGAACCTGAACTACGTCAAGGGCGTCAACCTGGCGAACTCCGCGGTCGCGCCCACGGCCGACGGCACCGTCTGGGTCTACACGCCCTCGACGACCCACGTGCTCATCGACGTCGGGGCGCTCAACATGCCGAGCACGGCGTTCCTGCTCGGGGCGATCCCCGCTGCCGACCAGGTCAGCAACGAGCAGCTGCAGGCCGCGTTCGCCAACCGACGCAACGTACGCCGCTCGTCCTGAGGGCTAGTCCGCCGCGCCGACGAGGTGCTCGATGCGTCGGTCGGGGATGAGCCAGATCAGCGCGGCGGCGACGTACAGGGCGACGGACGCCCAGGTGGCCACGAACGCCAAGGCCATGGCCGCGGCGTAGACCAGCGGGGACAGGCGGCCCTTCCAGTCGCGGCCCAGCGCTGCGGCCAGCTGCGACGAGGCGCCGCCCTCACCCGCCACGATCGCCCGCTGGAGCGAGTAGTAGGCCAGCGCCGCGGCCAGCAGGACGGCCCCGTACAGGAACGTCGGCACGGCGCTGAGGTGGTTGGCGCCCGCCCATCCCGTCGAGAACGGGAAGAGGGACAGGCAGAACAGCAGCAGGAGGTTCGACCACATGATCGGCGCCGTCACGCGATGGGAGGCCTTGAGCAGGTGATGGTGGTTGTTCCAGTAGATCCCGACGTAGAGGAAGCTCACGGCGTAGGTCAAGAACACCGGGACGACGGGGCGCAGGGCCGACCAGTCGGTGCCCTCGGGGACCCTGAGCTCGAGCACCATGATCGTGATGATGATCGCCAGCACACCGTCGCTGAACGCTTCCAGCCGCCCGCGATCCACGCCCGCAGCCTAGCGTCGGAGGTGACACATACCCTGGTCGCGTGCCGACGACCCGAGCCCCGGTGCCTCCGGTCCGCTACCTGGTCCGGGCGCGCGACCTCGCCGACGCCCGCTACACCGAGCCGCTCTCCGTGGACGACCTCGCGGCCGCGGCCTGTCTGTCGCGGGCGCACTTCAGCCGGGAGTTCCGGCGCGCGTTCGGGGAGACGCCCTACTCCTACCTGCTGACGCGCCGCCTCGAGCGGGCCGCGACGTTGCTGCGCGGCACCGACTACTCCGTGGCCGACATCTGCATGCGGGTGGGGCTGACCAGCGTCGGGTCGTTCACGTCGAGCTTCCGGCGGGCGTACGGGAAGACACCGACGGACTATCGCGCATCGTTCCCGTCGGCCGCGAGTCTCGCACGGATCCCGCTCTGCGTCCTCAAGGCCTACGGCCGGCCGGTTCACAGCACGATCGGAGAAGACACGGCCTGAGGTCGCTCCGTACGTTCGTACCCATCGAACAGACGAACGCAACAGACCACCGGAGGACGCACATGATCCGCATCAGCACCGCCCAGCTCTGGGTGCACGATCAGGACGAGGCACTCGCCTTCTGGACCGACAAGGTCGGGTTCGAGATCCGCGAAGACGTCACCGTGCCCGAGATGGGCAACTTCCGCTGGCTGACCGTCGGGCCGCCCGAGCAGGACGGGATCTCCCTCGTCCTCATGGCGATCCCTGGGCCGCCGGTCCTCGACGCGACGACCCAGCAGCAGGTCGCGGAGCTCACGGCCAAGGGCTTCGCGAGCACGGTGTTCCTCACCACCGACGACGCCATGAAGGCGTACGAGGAGATGTCGGCGCGCGGCGTCGAGTTCACCGAGAAGCCGACGGAGCAGGTGTACGGCATCGACTGCGGCTTCCGCGACCCGTCGGGCAACAGCATCCGACTCGCCCAGCGCACCCCCATGGCCTAGAGCTCGACTTGTCCGGGTGAGGGAGGGCTCTAGCCCTGTCTCACCCGGACAAGTCGGGGCCCGCCTCGCATGTGGTGAACGTCCATGTACAACGGCATGACTGCTGCCCTTCTCGGTCTAGTAGCTGAAGGTGGTGGCCGCCTCGTCGCCGATCCACTCCCACAGCGGCACGGTGCCGCCCAGCTCGGCGTTGTCGATCAGCTGACCGCTGTCCAGGCGCCTGGCGTTGAAGCAGATCGGGCAGACGAGGACCCGCCCGCCGGCCGCCTGGTAGCGCGCCAGCAGCTCGGGGATCGGCGGGCACCCCTCGCAGGCCACGCCCACAGCGACCCCGAGCTGGCTGAGGCGTACCGCCTCCTTGGTGAGGAACATCATCGTCGGGCGGCCTTGCTCGGCCGCTCCGACGGCGACGAGCAGGGCGACGGTGACCTTCTCGGGGTCCTCGAGGCCGGTGGTGAGGCTGATCGCCGCCTTCCCGGTCATGACGACGCTCCCTGGAAACCCGAGCAGAGGAGGTCGAGGGACTCGATGCGGTCGCCGGCCGACGCGAAGGCGTGCTGCTCGACGAGGCGGACCGCGCCCGGGTCGGAAGCCGACCGCATCCGGACCCGCCAACGCAGGTAGATCCGGGTGCCGACCTGGCCGATCGAGGCGTCCACGACCTCGAAGTCGTCCGGTCCGTCGAACCAGCTACGGAACCGGGTCAACGCCTGCTCCGCACCGGTCGTGTCGAAGGGGCCGCGGGGTACGAGGGCCCGGAACCGCAGGTCCGGGTGGAGGCACGCGCCCATAGCCGCGAAGTCGCGGAGCGCGAGTGCCTCGAGGAACAAACCCGCAGCCGACCAACCCGGGCGGTCATGGGCGTCGGGGCTGCGGGGGCTGTCGAGAAGGGTGCCCGAGTGGGCAGTGGTGGTGTCCATGTGCACGTTCTACGACCGGGTCCGAGGCACCCACATCTGTCAAAGACCCGATCTTTGGACCTCGTCGTCGACGGGTCTGGCGTCCACCAGGCCGTTCCGCATCGCGAACATCGCCGCCGCCCCGCGGGTGGAGACGCCGATCTTGGCGTAGATGTGCTCCACATGACTGCCCACGGTGCGCGGCGTGATCGACAGCTGAACGGCGATCTGCTTGTTCGACCTGCCGCGTACGAGGAGGACGAGCACCTCGGCCTCACGCGCCGTGAGACCGGCGACCAGGTGGGCCCGGCGCCGGACCTGGTGCCCGGCCGCGGCGAGTACCGCCGAGACCGCTCCGGGGTCGAGACGACCGGCGTCGACCTCGACGAGCAGCACGGCCTCCCGCTCGGGGCGCGACCGAGAGGTCCGGTGCGGCCGAACCTCGGCCAAGGCCTGGTACACCTCCGCGGCCGCCAGCAGCCGGGCGAGCGGCGGGATCGCCCCGCCGGACAGCCCGCGCGGGTAGCCGGAGCCGTCCATGCGCTCGTGGCACATCCCCGCGACCGCGCCGAGCTCGGCCAACCTGGGCTGGCGGGCCAGCACGCGCTCCGTCAGGTACGGCACGGTTCGGACCCGCTCCCACTCGATCGCGGACAGCGCCCCTCGCTTGTCCCAGATCCCGGTGGAGACCCCGATGGTGCCGAGCCGGCAGACCAGCGCAGCACCCTCGACCAGGGCGGCATCCGCGGCAGACGCGCCGCAGCGGCGGGCGGACTCCGCAGCCAGCGCGGCGACGGCGCGCGAATGACCGAGGAACCACGGGGACTTCAGGTCTGCGTAGTCGGCGAAGATCTCCAGGATGGCGGTGAGCTCGGCATCGTCCACGCGACGGTCCAGGGCGGCGCATCCGTCGATCACGGTGCTCCACGCGTCGACGGAGTCGAGGTCCGCGAAGATCTCTGCGCGCTCCCGCTGGCACAACTCGACCAACGCGGGGTCGAAGGGCCCACCGGCCCGGCTCCCCAACATCTCCAGTGCGGCCGACACGCCGCCGACGC
>JBDUBS010000082.1:0-4263 GCA_040003875.1 Acidimicrobiia bacterium
CGACCGATCGCAGCGCGTATCTCTTCTCGGGGCACGTGGTCGACGTTTCGGTCGACGGCCTGGCGGTCGAGCCGTGGTCCTCCGAAATCCCGAACCGCTACCGGCTGGTCGTGTCGCTCCTGGACGCGGCGGGTGAGGTGCGCGAGGTCACGGCGTGCACCGTCGGGTTCCGTTCGATCGAGATCGCCGACCGAGAGTTGTTGATCAACGGCCGGCCCGTGTTGATCCGGGGCATCAACCGTCACGACTTCGATCCCGACACCGGCCGTGTCGTCACGGTCGACCAGATGCGTGCCGACCTCGTCCTCATGAAACAGCACGGCTTCAACGCGGTGCGCACCTCGCACTCACCGAACGATCCGGCGTTCTACGACCTGTGCGACGAACTCGGCCTCTATGTGGTGGACGAGACCAACTTCGAGAGTCACGCGTTCATCCTCTCGTTGTGCCACGACCCGCGCTACGCAGCGGCGCTGCTCGATCGCGGCTCGCGCATGGTCGCCCGCGACAAGAACCATCCGAGCATTGTCATGTGGTCACTCGGCAACGAGTCGGGGTACGGCGCGCATCACGAAGCCCTCGCCGGTTGGATCCGTAGCTACGACGGCACGCGGCCGCTCCACTACGAGGGCGCCATCATGTGGGCCTGGGACCGCGAACAGAACGCGACCGACGTCCTGTGCCCCATGTATCCCGAGATCGCCGACATCGTGGCCTGGGCCGAGGCGCGGCAGGGGGACATGCCGTTGATCATGTGCGAGTACTCGCACGCCATGGGCAACAGCAACGGCTGCCTCGCGGAGTATTGGGACGCGATCGAGTCGACCCCCGGTCTCCAGGGCGGCTTCGTCTGGGAGTTCTGGGATCACGGCCTGCGCCAGCACGCGCCTGACGGCACCACCCGGTACGCGTACGGCGGCGATTTCGGCGACGTTCCCAACGACGTGAACTTCTGCTGCGACGGCATGGTGTGGCCCGACCGCACTCCGAAGCCCGCGATGGCCGAGCACCTGGCACTTGCCGCACCGGTGGCCGTCGAACTCGTCCGCGGCGGTGCCGGCCCTCGGCTGCGCGTCACCAACCGTCAGGACTTCCGGGACCTGGCGTGGCTCCGGGCGCGGTTCGAAGTGAGCGCCGACGGCGATGTCGTGGCCGCCGGTGACGTGTCGCTCCCGACGGTCGCACCCGGCGCGAGCGCGACCGTCGCACTCGGCGAGCCGTTTCCGACGGGTCCTGCGGGTGCCGAGCGGCTCCTCACCGTGATGTTCACGACGGCGCGGACGGAGGCGTGGGCTCCGCGCGGTTTCGAGGTTGCCCGGATACAGCGAGCGCTGCCGAGCCGATCGACCCGATCGACCGGATCGGTCCGACGCGCCCGCGCCACCGAGACGCGTCCCGCGGTCACGATCAGCCGGGCGACGGTCACCACCGTGTCTGGCCCGCAACTCGACGCGTCGGTGGACACGCGCACTGGCGCGCTCACCGTGAACCACCGGGGGCAGCGGCTCCTCGAGACCGGACCCGACCTCGCACTGTGGCGCGCCCCGACCGACAACGACGGGTTGAAACTCGCTTCGATGCAGGACCTCAAACCGTCGGGCCGGTGGCGGACGGCGGGGCTCGACGCGTTGACCACACGCGACACGGTGGCGCGGGTGACCCCGCGCGACACCGACGCGCGTGTGACGGTGCGGCGTTCGATCGTCGGCGCCGATCCCGACGCGCCGATCGTGCAACGTGAGAGCATCACCTTGCGCGGCGACGGCGCGGTGTTCGGCCGCGAAGACATTCGGATCCCCGACCGGTTTCCGGATCTCCCGCGCGTCGGGTTGCGCTGGAGCTTGCCGCGCGTGCTCGATCGCGTCACCTGGTTCGGGCTCGGTCCAGGGGAGTCCTACCCGGACCGGCGGCGGGGCGCGTACGTCGGCCGCCACACGTCGACAGTGGCCGAACAGTACGTGCCGTACGTGATGCCCCAGGAGAACGGGGGCCGGGCCGAGACGCGGTGGGCGGTGGTGCACGACCGGGCCGGGATCGGGCTGCTCGTGGCCGCGACGACACCGTTTCAGCTCAACGTGAGCATGCACACGCCCGAACAACTCACGGCCGCGACCCATGCCGAGGAACTCACTCCCGCACCGTTCACCACGCTCCATCTCGACGCGTACCACCGCGGGCTCGGCACCTTGTCGTGCGGCCCCGACACGTTGCCCCGGTACCGCCTCGGTCCGGGCCGGTACCGGTTCACGTGGGCGCTGCAGGCCGTCGACCTCCGACGCGACGACGTGGCCGCCATGGCCCGGTCGTTGCGGACCGAGGCCGCGGAATGACTCCTACGAACGGCCGCTCGACCCGGCGACCTGACCGGCGGTGCACGGGGACCGCTCGGCTACGTTGCGATGCATGGGGATCTGCGACGACCGAGTGGTGATCGTGACCGGCGCGGGCCGAGGCATCGGCCGCGGCCATGCGTTGGAGTTCGCACGGCAGGGCGCCAAGGTAGTGGTCAACGACCTGGGCGCCGAGAGCGACGGCACCGGCGGTTCGTCAGGGCCGGCGGGTGAGGTCGTCGATGCGATCCGCACCCACGGAGGCGAGGCCGTCGTCAACGGCGACGACGTGGCCGACTGGGCCGGAGCCCAGCGTCTGGTGCAGACCGCGATCGACGCGTTCGGTGGCCTCGACGTGCTGGTGAACAACGCCGGGTTCCTCCGCGACCGCATGGTGGTCAGCACGTCGGAGGAGGAATGGGATGCGGTCATCCGCGTGCACCTCAAGGGACATTTCGCGCCCACTCGCTGTGCCGCCGCCTACTGGCGCGAGCAGCAGAAGGCGGGCATGACGGTCGACGCTCGGGTGATCAACACGTCGTCGGGCGCAGGCCTCATGGGCAGTGTCGGCCAGGGCGCGTACAGCGCGGCGAAGGCGGGGATCGCGGCCCTGACGCTGGTGGAATCGGCGGAGTTGGCGCGCTACGGCGTGACCGCCAATGCGATCGCACCGGCCGCGCGGACCCGGATGACCGAGGCGGTGTTCGCCGACACCATGGCCGCGCCCGACGCGGCCGACGCGTTCGACGTGATGGCGCCGGAGAACATCGCGCCGCTCGTGGTGTGGCTCGGCTCCGCCGCGTCGGCCGGGGTGACCGGACGGGTATTCGAGGTCGAGGGCGGCATCATCTCCATCGCCGACGGGTGGCAACACGGACCGCGCGAGGACAAGGGCGCCCGCTGGGAACCCGACGAGGTCGGTGCGGTGGTGACGCGCCTGCTGGCCGATGCCCCGATGCCCGCCGCGGTGTACGGGACCTAACCGGCGACCGATGGCCGAGTACGGCATCGCCGCGCATGCCCGGGCCCGGCCCGAGAAGGTCGCGATCGTGCACGGCGTGCGCCGGATCACCTTTAGCGAGGTCGACGACGCGATCCGCCGGGCGGTCCCGGTGCTGGCGGCGGCCGGCGTGGGCGGCGACCACCGGCTCGGCATCGCGCTCGGCAATCGACCGGAATGGATCGTGGCCGCGCTCGCGGCGGCTCGACTCGGGGCGCAGGTGGTCCCGATCCCGAGCGGCGCGACGGTCGACGAACGCGAGTACTTCTGCACGGACGGTGACGTCGCCTTCCTGCTCGACGAAGTTGGACTCCCGACCTTCCTCGAGCGGTGTGCGGCTGCGGTGGCGGTCGTCCCGGCGGTGGACCTCGTCGACTACGTGACGCTGCGCGCCTACACGTCGGGTACCACCGGCCGTCCGAAGGCGGTGCTCCGGCCGCCGGCGGTGCCCGGCGACGCAATCGATGGGATGGTCCGGTACTACACGGGGTACGGCCTCAGTTCGCCCGACGAGGTGAACATCAGCGCGTCGCCGCTCCATCACATCGCGGGGTTCAGCGGGCTGCACAGCGCGCTGATCTTCGGCCACACCGCGGTCCTCCTCGGCCACTTCGACGCGTCCGAGTGGCTTGCGGCCGTGGCGCGCGAACGGGTGACGTACTCGTGGTGTGCGCCGGTGCACCTGTTCCGATTGATGGCGGTGCCCGATGGGGTTCGGGCGGAGGCTGACGTCTCGAGCATCAAGCGGGTGCTGCACGGATCCGCGCCGTGCGCGCCGAGCCTGAAGCGCGCGGTGATCGAGTTCTTCCCGCCGGGCGCGGTATGGGAGACCTACGGTGGGACCGAGACGATGGGCACCGTCATCACGCCGGAGGAGTGGCTGGGCAAGCCCGGCAGTGTGGGCAAGGCCGCGCCGGGTTCCACGATCAAGAT
>JBDUBS010000669.1:0-4253 GCA_040003875.1 Acidimicrobiia bacterium
GAGGCCGGCGTCGAAGAGGGCGGGCGAGAGGAAACCGCGCAGAAGCTCTTCGCTCTGCTCCTTGCTGAAGTGGGCTTCGGTCTCCGGGTCGGCGACCATCTCGAGCGCGAGGAAGTAACCCGCGCCGCGCACGTCCCCGACGATCGGGATATCGCGCAGACCCTCGATGCGCTCGCGGAAGCCGGCTTCGTTGGCGCGCACGTGTTCGAGGATCCCCTCCTCCTCGAACAGCTCGAGGTTGCGCAGACCAACGGCACAGCTCACGGGGTGACCGCCGAAGGTGATGCCGTGGAGGAAGCTCGACGAACCCTCGAGGAACGGCTCCGCGAGGTGGTCACGACAGATCACCGCGCCGAGCGGCGAGTAGCCGCTGGTCATCCCCTTGGCGCACGTGATCATGTCGGGCAGGTAGTCGAAACGTTGGGCGCCGAAGTCGTACCCGAGGCGTCCGAACGCGCAGATGACCTCGTCCGACACCAAGAGGACGCCGTACTTGTCGCAGATCTCGCGGACGCGCCGGAAGTAGCCGTCGGGCGGGACGAAGCATCCGCCGGCGTTCTGCACCGGCTCGAGGTAGATCGCGCACACGGTCTCGGGACCTTCCCAGAGGATGCGCTCCTCGATGCCCTGGACGAGCCAGTCGCAGAACGCGGCGTCGTCCTTGCCGAGCGGGTGGCGGTAGCGGTTGGTGTTGGGCACATGCGATGCACCCGGCGTGAGGGGTTCGAACGGCGTGCGCAGCGACGGAACGCCGGTGATCGCGAGCGCGCCGAGCGTGGTGCCGTGGTACGCGGTGTCGCGCGCGATCACCTTGTAGCGCTGGCCTTCGCCCTTGGCCCGGAAGTACTGGCGGGCGAGCTTCCACGCGGACTCGACGGCCTCGGACCCACTCGTGGTGAAGAACACCCGGTTCAGGTCTCCCGGCGCGAGTTCGGCGAGCTTGGCCGCGAGCGCGATTGCGGGTGGGTGCGCGTAACTCCAGATCGGGAAGTACTCGAGGGTCTCGGCTTGCCGGGCCGCCGCCTGCGCGAGGTCGGACCGGCCGTGACCGAGTTGCACGGTGAACAGGCCGGACAGTGCGTCGAGGTACCGCTTGTCGTGCGCGTCCCAGAGGTAGCACCCTTCGCCGCGGGCGATGATGGGCACCTCGTGGGTGTCGTACGAGGCGAGCCGGGTGAAGTGCATCCACAGGTGCCGGCGTGCCTTCTCGTTCAGGTCTGCGATGTCGAGTGCAGGGTCAGTCATGGTTCATTCCGGTAGGTGGTCGGTCGGAAGGCGGCACAGCTCATCGGGTTCCCCAGGCGTAGGTCTGCTTGAAGAGCTTCAGGTAGGTGAACGATTCGGTGCTGCGGACGCCGGCAATCGAGCGCACGGTCTCGTTCAGGAGGGTGAGGAGATGGTCGTCGTCCTCGCAGACGACCTCCATCATCAGATCGAACGATCCGCTGACGACCACCACGTAGGACACCTCCGGGATCGCCGCGATCTCGTTGGCGGCCACCCGTAGGTCGCCCTCGACCTTGAGCCCGATCATCGCCATGCGGTGAAAGCCCAACATCATCGGGTCGGTCACGGCGACGATCTGGACCACCCCGGACTCGGTGAGGCGCTGCACGCGTTGGCGTACGGCAGCCTCCGAGAGGCCTACCTCGATCGCGAGTTTGGTGTAGGGCAGCCGCCCGTCCTCCTGGAGGGATTCGACGATCTTCTTGTCGACGTCGTCGAGGGTGACCGCGGAACGGCGCTCGGCGGGGTCGTGGTCTCGTCTCGGCGTCCGGCTCACCCTGGGATTCTGCCGCCCCTGACGGGCTTGGGCAAGGGAATCCGTCGTCAAGGGCCGGATGTACCACGAATTCAGTGGTTCGGAGGCGGTCAGAGCGGGGAAAGGCGCGCGTCGAGCGCCACGGCGAGGTCTTCGACCGCGGTGACCACCCGATGCCCGGCCTCGCGGAGCCACTGGGCGTTGCGGCGGTGAAGGTCGGCATTGGTCCAGCGGTTCAGGACGACCAGGGTCTCGAACCCGCCGAATGCCGCCACGCTGAGTTCGACGGCGTTGATCGTGCCGAGCCCGGCGTCGGCCACGAGCACCACGAGTGAGGCGCGGAGCGCCCGGGCGAGGTCCACGTTGTCGCCGTCGGTCGCGATGGGCGAGCGCGGCCCCCCGGCGCCCTCGACGATGGTGATGCCGTCCGTGGGAATCACGATCTCGGCGATCAGCGTCGCGATCGTGAACTCCGGTCGCCCCAGTGCCGCGGCGGCCATCGGTGGGGCCATCGGCGTTGCGTACCAGCGGTGCTCGGGACACACCGTGGTGGGAGCTTCGCCGGTGGCTCGGGCCAGCAGTTCCGCGTCGGTGGATCCCAACTCGACCGGATCGAACGACTGCGCGGGCTTCCGGGCCCGGACCGGGTACCCGCGGGTCCCGAGCGCCGCGATCAGCCGGCCCGCGACCCACGTCTTGCCGACCTCGGTTCCGGTGCCGGCGACGAAGAGCGTCGTCATGTGAGCTCGAGGTCATCGAGGGCGCGGCGCAGCTCGCGAACCTGATCGAGCGTGTGTGCCGCTGACAGTGCGACCCGGAGGCGTGACGTTCCGGGCGCGACCGTGGGCGGCCGGATCGCAGGCACCAGGAGGTGCTGGTCGAGGAGTGCCTCGGCGGCCGCCAGCGCGCGCACCTCGCTCCCACACCGGATCGGGATGATGGGCGACGGATGCCCTTCCCGCAGTTGGTCGATGTTGTTCCGGAGCCGGCCGCGGAGCTCGTTCCCCTCGCCGCCGGTCGCGATGGCCAGTGCCGCGAGCGCGGCGGCGGTATCGGCCGGGGTGGGTGCAGTGGTGAAGATGTAGGACCGGGCCCGGTTGACGAGCAGGTCGGTGTCGGCACGCGGGCCGGCGACGAACCCGCCGAGGGCACCGAGGGTCTTGGACAGCGTCCCGACCCGAAGGACCGGCTCGTCGGGATCGGGAACGAACTCGGGGCCGAGGACCGCGTGGGCCTCGTCGACGACGAGCAGCGCGCCGTGCTCGGCTCGTACCGCGCGCAGCGCGTCGAGGTCGGCGGTGTCGCCGTCCATGGAGAACACGGTGTCGGTCACGATGATCACGCGCCGACCATTGGCGCGGTCCCGGATGAGCGTGTCGAGCGCGCTGAGATCCGAATGTGGATAGATCCTTACCTCGGCGCCGGCGAGGCGGGTCCCGTCGATGATCGACGCGTGGTTCAGCTCGTCGGAGCAGATCAGCGTCTCGGGAGTGCCGAACGTGCTGATCGCGCCGAGGTTCGCGGCGAACCCGGTGGGGAACAAGACCGCGGCCTCGGTGTGTTTCCACGCGGCCAAGGCGTGCTCGAGATCGGTGTGGATGGGCCGGCTCCCGACGATGAGTCGCGCCGCGCCGGCGCCGGTGCCCCATCGGTCGATCGCCGCGTGGGCGGCGGATGCGACGGCAGGGTGGGCCGTGAGCCCGAGGTAGTCGTTCGATGCGAAGTGTGTGACGGTCTGCCCGGTGCTCGGCAGCACTGCGGTCGGGCCGATGCCGTCGAGGTCCCGCGGGGTCCGCCACTGGCCCGCGGCGTGGATCCTTTCGGTCTCGCTCGCGGTCCACTCCGCCCAGCGCGTCACGCGCGACCCGGGCTCACTGGTCGTCGTCCAACTCGGTGATCGAGTCGTGGAGCGCGCGCACGGTCGTGTGCAGTTCTTCGGAGGTGATCGTGAGCGGCGGCATGAGGATCACGGTGTCGCCGATCGGTCGGAGCAGCACGCCGCGCGCCACCGCGGCTGCGCTGGCGCGGCGACCCCAGCGCAGCCCGTCGCGGGGCGGCGCGAGTTCCACGCCGCCCATGAGTCCGCGCAGTCGTGTTTCTCGGACCTGCTCGAGGGGCGCGATTCGGTCGTCGAGGAGGTCGCGCAACTCCTGCGACCGGTCGCGCACGTTGGCCAACACGTCCCACGCCTCGATGAGTTCGAGGTGGCGGAGCGCGACGGCCGCGCCGAGCGCGTTCCCGCTGTAGGAGTGCCCGTGGTAGAGCGTCTTCTCGGAGAGGTCGGGGCCGAGGAAGGCCTGGAACACCGGCCCGCTCGCGACCGTGGCCGACATCGGGAGGTACCCCGCGGTCATGCCCTTGCCGAGACAGAGCAGGTCGGGGCGGATCCCGGCGGTCTCACTCGCGAACAGCGTGCCGGTGCGGCCGAAGCCGGTAGCGATCTCGTCGCAGATCAGCAGCACGTCGTGGGCGCGGCACGCGGCGGCGAGCC
>JBDUBS010000219.1:0-4253 GCA_040003875.1 Acidimicrobiia bacterium
GCGTGCTCGCGGCCACAACAACACTGCCCGCATCCGACGGCGCGTCGACCGTGCGCAGCACGATGTCGTTCCACGTGCTCAAGTGGTCGACATCGGTGATCAGGTCGAACACACCGTCGGCGTCGGCATCGATCACTCGTTCAGCGGTGATGTTCATCGTGCTCCCCCCTCCGTGATCGTCGATGGCAACCACCGACGATCGGGTGCATCCTGATCGGTTCGCAGCTCGTTGTCAAGTAATCCTTTGAGTACTTGACAATGCGCTGAGTCGGGTTCACGATGGACCTCGATGAGCAACCGACGTAACAAGGACGCCCTCTTCGAAGCATTCGCCGGCGTCGCGAAGGCACTCGCGAGCGGCCGGCGCGCCGAGCTCGTCGATGTGCTCGCACAAGGCGAACGCCCGGTTGACGACTTGGCGGTCGAGATCGGCCAGAGCGTCGCCAACACCTCCCATCATCTCCGCACGCTCGCGCAAGCTGGCCTCGTGCAAACGCGACGCGACGGCACGCGCATCTTCTACTCCCTGGCGAGCGAACTCGTCGCGGAGCTCTGGGCCGCACTGCGCGATGTTGCCGCCGATCACGTCGCCGGCATCGACCGGTTCGCCGACGCGTACCTCGGCCCCACCGAGGACATCGAGACCATGACGCGCGAGGAGCTCGTCCGTCGGCTGGAGCAACGCGACATCATCGTTCTCGATGTGCGGCCGGCTTCCGAATACGCGGCCGGCCATGTGAGCGGCGCGCGGTCCGTGCCACCCGATGAACTCGTCGCCCGACTCCAGACGCTGCCCGAGGATGTCGACATCGTCGCGTACTGCCGTGGACCGTTCTGCGTGTACGCCAACGACGCGGTACGCGAGCTGCAACGTCGCGGCGCGCGAGCTCGTCGTCTCGAGGGTGGGTTCCCCGAATGGCGACGCCATGGTCTACCAGTATCTTCAGGTCGTGGAGCAGGAAGATGACCACGCACAACGACCTCCTCGTCGACCCCGCGACATTGCGGGATCAGGTGAAGGAGAAGTACCGGGCCGTTGCGGTCGATCCGCACACAACTTTCCACTTCCACACCGGACGGCCCCTTGCGGCCCGGCTCGGGTACGACACCGCCGTCGTCGAGGCACTCCCCGACCGGGCAGTCGAGTCCTTCGCGGGCGTCGGGAATCCCTTCTCGCTTCGGGCCCTGGAACGGGGCGAGCGAGTGGTCGACATCGGTTCCGGTGCAGGCTTCGACTCGTTCATCGCGGCAAGCCAGGTCGGTTCGACCGGCCGCGTGACGGGTATCGACATGACGACCGAGATGCTCGCCAAGTCCCGCGTGACTGCCGCCGAGTTGGGCCTCACGCACGTCGAGTTCCGCGACGGGCTCGCGGAACAGCTGCCGGTCGACGAGACGTGGGCCGACGTCGCTATCTCCAACGGGGTCATCAACCTCTGCGCAGACAAGCAGGCCGTCTTCGCCGAGATTCACCGCGTGCTGCGACCCGGCGGCACTTTGCAGTTCGCCGATATCGCGAACGGTCGTCCCATGCCGCCCGAAGCGTTGAGCGACATCGACCTGTGGACCGGCTGAATTGCCGGAGGGCTGCCCCGTGCGGGCTGGCAGAAGATGCTCGAAGACTCCGGCTTCATCGACGTCACGATCGGACCACCCGTCGACACCTTCGGCGGTGCGATCGGCGAAAGGAAGGCCCGCGTATTCGACGTGTATGGCTACGCGTTCCGCGCCCGCAAACCGGAATGACGAGCGACGCACGCTCGCCACGACCACTGACAAGGCAATGATCCGCAACCAACGACAAGGAGTAGAAGATGGCAGCAGACGACAAGGTCGTGATCGGCCAAACCCACGGATCCGACGATCCCGAAGCAGTGTTGATCGGCTACCTCCTCGGGGTCGAGGCGCTGCGTGCCGGCAAGGAGGCACTGATGTGGCTCACCAAGGACGGCATTCATGTCGCCACCGAGGGCTACTCCGACGGACTCTCGGTGCCCGGAGCCCCTTCGATCAAAGACCTCCACGCCGAGTACGTCGCGACCGGCGGACGCTTTTTTGCGTGTCCCGTATGCGTCAAAACCCGGAACCTCGAATCAGCCGCGTGGGTCCAAGGAGCCGAAGTCAAAGGCGCCCCCGCGCTCTACGAGTTCACCCAAGGCGGGGCGCTGACCTTCAACTACTGACGACCGTTCACATCCAGGGCAGGAGCGTCATCGCATTGGCTCGACGAATCCGCGACTGTCAATCGGACAATCCGTCCTGGTGACCGATCACTCAGGTTCGAGGCTCGTCACGATCGTCGACGTCTCCGACAGGGTGCGATGCACGGGACACTTGTCGGCGATGCCCACGAGCGCGGTGCGGTCAGCCTCGGTGAGATCCCCTTCGAGATGCAGCCGTCGGTCGAAACGGTCGATCATCGGTCGACCCGCTTCCACGCAGGCGGCACAGTCGTCGCCGTGTTCCTTCGAGTGCTCGACCTGGACGATCACGCGATCGAGTGGGAGACCCTTGCGGTTCGCATACATTCGTAACGTCATCGAGGTGCACGCGCCGAGCGCGGCGGCAAGCAGATCGTACGGCGACGGACCCGCGTCGAACCCACCGATCGCGACTGGTTCGTCCGCGAGGAACCGGTGCGAGCCCGCCACGACATGGTTCAAGAACACGCCCTGGGTCGTCTCCGCGACCAGCACTCCCCGTCCTGCGGCAGGCGCCGCAACGGCACCACTCTCATCCACGATGAAACGGTCGGCGAAGGTCGCGATCATCCGGGCTGCGTACGTCGCATCCGCACGACGCGTGAGCAGATGGTCGGCGCCATCGAGAGTGAGGAAGCTCTTCGGGTGACGCGCGGCTGCGAAGATCAGCGCCGCATTCTCGATACCAACTGTGTTGTCGATCGGGGAATGCAACACCAACAACGCCTTGCGCATACTCGCGACACGATCGATCAACGCGTGGGACCGGAGATCGTCGAGAAACTGCTTGCGCACCGTGAACGTCCGGCCGGCGAGCTCCACCATGGCCTCACCCTCGTTTTCGATCTGTTGTCGCGCATTACCGAAGAGCCCGACGACGTGTTCGAGATCCGCCGGTGCGCCAATCGTCGCGACCGCCGTGACCTCCGGAAGGTCGGCTGCGATGGCGAGCACCGCTGCGCCACCGAGGGAATGGCCGACCAGGAGTTGCGGCGCGCGATGGTGCTCGCGCAGCCAGTCCGCTGCGTAGCGGAGATCCTCGACGTTGGACGAGAAATTCGTATTGGAGAACTCGCCTTCGCTCGAACCGAGCCCGGTGAAGTCGAACCGGAGGACGCCGAAGCCGGCCTCGGCCAGACCCGCCGCGATTCGAGACGCGGCGAAGACGTCCTTGCTACACGTGAAGCAATGCGCGAACAGCGCGAAGGCTCGGGGCGGTCCCGCCGGGAGATCGAGACGCGCCGCGAGCTCGGCACCGTGGCTGCCCGCAAAGGTCACCCGGTCGACACGAGTCGGCATTTCACTTCTCCTCGGGAGGGCAGAGGGTGTCACGAGAGAGCACGACGTCGACGGTGACCACCGGCTGTCCGATCATCGCTCGCGACCGGCACGTTGCGTTTCAATGGCCCGCGCCGCGTTGATGAGTCCGATGTGGGTGAAGGCCTGCGGGAAGTTTCCGAGCGGCTCGCGCGTCGTCGGATCGACTTCCTCGGCGAGGAGGCCGACGTCGTTGGCCGCGTCGGCCATGAGGTCGAAGAACTTCTCCGCACGGTCGATTTCGCCGGCGAGGGCGAGGCACTCGGCCAGCCAGAACGTGCAGATCCCGAACGTTCCTTCACGCCCGGGAAGTCCGTCGGCCCCGAGATATCGGAAGACGAATCCACGATCGTCGGTAAGGCGGTCCGCAACGGCCTCAATCGTCGCCCGCATACGCGGGTCGTTCGCATCGAGGAAGCCGACGATGGGCATCATGAGGACCGAGGCATCGAGTTCGGTACGTCCGAAGGCTTGCGTGAACGCGCCCGCGTCGTCGCTCCACCCCTGGTCCAGAATCGCCCGGCGGACTTCGTCGCGCTCGTCGGCCCAACGTTGGATGCGCGGCGACATGGCACCGAGCGTCGTGCCCAACTTGCAGGCCCGGTCGAGGGCAACCCAACTCATGAGCTTCGAATAGACGAAGTGTCCCGCGCCGTCCCGGACTTCCCAGATGCCGTCGTCTGGATCGCGCCAACGCAGGGCGGCTCGGTCGGCAATATCGGCCAGGAAGACCCC
>JBDUBS010000064.1:0-14401 GCA_040003875.1 Acidimicrobiia bacterium
CACGATCCCGACCAGCGCGACGGCGCCGGGCTCTTCGCCATTGGCCAGACCCCAGCCCACCTGGAGGACTGCGGCGCCGACCGCGCTGATCGGAGCGACGACGCTCGCCCGTCCCTGGGACAGACCGCGATAGAGCAGGGCCAATCCAGCGACGCCGAGAATGCCGGCGATCGACCCCAGGACCAGATCACCTCCGGTGGGGGAGCCGGGAGTCACCGTTGCGAGGACGACGAGCAGGACGAGGCCGACGGTCTCGGTCCCGAGTAGCACTGCGGTGATCGGCGCACGCGCAGAGGCCATCCCCCCCGAAAAGTCACCCGTACCCCAGGCGCATGCCGCCAACAGCCCCAGCAAGATGGCCACACGCCATGATGGCTCGTTCGCCCCGACTCCTATCGGTCATTGCCGAAATGAGCCTCGCTGCTCACTCCGCTCGAAGCACCCTCGCTCGGCAGAGCAGGTGATACGGCTCCGTTCGGGTGTGGCGCTCCACCTGTCAGCGAGGGTCAACCACTCTTGAAGATCATGATGCTGCCGGTGTAGTTGGCGACCCAGACGTTGCCGGTGGCGCGGTCGTACGTGATCCCGATCGGATGGAACGCCGTCTTGACGTCCTGCACCTTGGCCATGGTCGTGGCGTCGAGCTTGCTCATGGTCCCGGACTCGTAGTTGACGACGTAGAGGTGCTTGCCATCGGTGGAGATCGCCATGCTGCGAGGTGCCTGTCCCGTGGTGACCTTGGTCTGGACGACGCCGTTCACCGCATCGATCTTGGCAACGCGGCCTTCGCCGTTGAGGGTCGCGTAGAGCGTGGCGCCATCCGGTGAGAGGACGAGGTGCCGCGGTCCCGAGCCGACGTTGTAGATCCAGGACACGCCGAGGGTGGTGAGGTCGATGCGAGCGATGTTCGTCGTTCCCATGACCGCGACGTACGCCGTACGCGAGTCGGGGGTGATCACGATGCCGCGCGGGTAGGGGCCGAGCGCGATCCGCTTCACCTCGGTGTTCGTTGCGAGGTCGACGATGCTCTCGGCGAAGCTGCACCAGTTGCTGACCACGAGGTACTTGCCGTCGGGGGAGACCGCGACGTACTTCGGTACCGAGCCGACCGGGATCACTGCGTCTACCGCGAGTGTGGCGATATCTACGCGGTAGACGAAGCTGGTGTCGGTGCCGTCCCCGGCCCGGCAGTCGTCGCTTCCCTCGGGGCCGAAGCCGGACCCGTACATCGAGTAGTTGGACACGTAGGCCTTGGTGCCGTCCGGGCTGAACGCCACTTCGACCGGCGCGCCGTGCGAGATCCCGGGATGCCCGTCGATCCCGAACGCGGCGAGGTCGACGGTGTCGGGGATGGTCTTCACCAGGTCACCGTGTGCGTCGTACACGGTGAGGGTGTGCTTGTACATCATGTTCTGCGCGAACACCTGCCCGCGGCCCGAGGCGACGACACTCTTCGGCGAGATGTCGCCCGTCACGGTGCGCAGGAGCGAGAGATCACCGTCGGAGTCGGGAGTCGGGAGTGTGGTGGTCGTGGTGGTGGACGTGGACGTACTCGACGAAGCAGGCGCGGCAACGGTGTGGGCGCCGTCGCGTCGGCCGCCACCACCCGAGTCTCGGGACGCGACCGCGACGCTCACGCCGACGACGGTGAGCGCGACGATGACCGCCAGTGCGACGCGTCTCACGCCGCGCTCACCGGATCGCGTCGGACGTCGGCCAGCACGAGGCGTCCGAAGCGTTCGGCTTCGGCGCGGTGCGGATAGCCCGACAGGATGAAGGTGTCGATCCCGAGCGCTCGGTAGTCGCTCAACTTCGCCCGGACCTGGTCGGGGTCGCCGACGATGGCCGCGCCGCAACCGCTCCGGGCCCGACCGATACCGGTCCAGAGGTTCGGTTCGACGAACCCGTCGGCGTGAGCATCGGTCCGCAGTTCGGCTTGACGGCGCACGCCGGCCGATGCGCTGTCGAGCGACTGGGTCCGAATGGCATCGCCGGTCCCGGGGTCCAGGCGACTGACCAGGTGCTCGGCGGCAGCACGCGCCGCCGCTTCGGTCTCCCGCACGATCACGTGGACCCGGTACCCGAACCGGAGGGTCCGACCATGGCCTCCGGCACGGGTCTGGAGATCATCGATGGTCGCGGCCACGGTGTCGATGGTGTCGGGCCACATCAGATACACATCGGCTGCGGCGGCCGCGACGTCGCGTGCGGGTTCCGACAGCCCCCCGAAGTAAAGCGGCGGGCAGCGGCCCGTCACGGTCCGGACCGCGGGCGGTTCAAGGGTCAGGTCGTAGAACTCACCGTGATGCTCGAGCGACTCACCGTCGAGGAGCGTTCGCAGGATCTGCATGACTTCGAGGGTGCGCCGGTAACGCAGTGCGGAGTCGAGCGACTCGCCCGGGAGATCACTCGAGATGATGTTGACGGTCACGCGGCCGTCCAGCATCTGGTCGAGGGTCGCGAGCTGACGGGCGAGCTGCGGAGGCCAGAGTTCACCACCGCGTACGGCGACGAGCAGCTGCAGCGCGCGCAGTCGAGGCGCGATGCCACCGGCGAAGGCGACGCTGTCGATCCCGAGTGCGTAGCCCGAAGGAAGCAGCACGTTGTCGAAGCCCTGTGCCTCCGCGGTCTCGACGATCGAGGCGCAGTGCTCCCAGCTCGCGCGCAACTTCGGGTCCGGCACTCCGAGGAACTCGTAGTCGTCGTCGCAGAGCGCAGCGAACCACGCGAACTCGGCGTCGGCGAGTGGCGACCTCGACTCGGTCACGGCAGCGGGTTACCGTCGGACGCAGCCACGATGCGGTAACAGTCGGTGCGGTCGAGGTGGACCCGGAGCGCGTCGGTGGCGGCGTGGAGTCGTTCGGGATGCTGGCTGCCGATGATCGCGACGGGGCGGAGGGGGTGGGCGAGGGTGAACGCGATCGCAACCGCCGCCCGGGTGACGCTCTCGCGCCGGGCGAGCTCGTCGAGGAGTGCGAGCAGTTCGGGGCGGATCCCTTCGCCCGTCACCAGGCGGCCGCCCGCGAGCGGGCTCCACACGAGTGGCGTCACATGATCGCGAGCGCAGAGGTCGAACGTACCGTCGCGCAACGGGTCGAGGTGGTCAGCGTGATACTCGGGTTGTGAAGTGGCGAGTGCGTCACCGAGAAAGCTGCGCAGCGCATCGTGTTGCGCAGCCGTGTGGTTGGAGATCCCGATGGCGCGGATCTTGCCCTCGTCCCGGAGGGCGAGCAGCGTGGACGCGACCGTCTCGGGGTGGGTGAACAGGTCGGGTCGGTGCACCTGGTACAGGTCGATGGTGTCGACCTCGAGTCGATGGAGCGAGGCATCGCACGCGCGTCGCAACGCCTCGGCGCTGCTGTCATACGGGACAGGCGGATGGATGCCACCCTTGGTGGCGAGCACCATTTGGTCGCGGAGTTCGGGTGCGTCGCTCAAGACGCGGCCGAGGAGCGCTTCGCACGCGCCGAATCCCGCGCCGCCCCAATCGAGGCCGTAGACGTCTGCGGTGTCGACGAGGTGCATACCGTTCGCGAGCGCAGTGTCCAACGCGGTGCGCGCATCGCGAATGTGCTCGTGGGTGAATCGCCAGCATCCGAAGGCGAGCGGACCGACGGTCAATCCGGACCGGCCGAGTTCCCGCGTCCCTGCGTCGACGAGATTCTCCATCGCCGTAACCTACGGCACCGATGGACGAGGTTCGGTACGGGATCGTGGGCGCCGGGATGATGGGGCTCGAGCATTTTCGCAACCTTCAGGCGCTCGACGGTGCCGTCGTCACGGCCGTCGCCGATCCGTACGAGCCGTCACGAGAATGGGCGCACCTCACGGCGGGCGACGCGCCACTCACGTCGTTCGCGTCGCACCAAGAACTGCTCGCGTCCGGCCTGGTCGACGCGGTAGTGGTCGCGACGCCGAACATGACGCACGCCGCGGTACTGCGCGACGTGCTGGCGTCACCACTCCCGGTGTTGGTGGAGAAGCCGATGTGCACGACGATCGCCGACTGCCGCACGGTCGTCGCGGCGACGCGCGACCGGGACGCGATGGTGTGGGTCGGCCTCGAGTACCGATACATGCCGCCGGTCGCTCGACTGATCGAGTCCGTGAAGACCGGCGCGGTGGGGGAGGTGCACATGATCGCCATTCGTGAGCACCGCTTCCCCTTCCTCCCGAAGGTGGCGGACTGGAACCGGTTCAACCGCAACACCGGCGGGACACTGGTGGAGAAGTGCTGTCACTTCTTCGATCTGATGGGTCACATCGCGGAGGACCGACCCGTCCGGGTGTTCGCGTCGGGGAGTCAGGCGGTCAACCATCGTGACGAGCGCTACGACGGTGAGGCACCGGACATCATCGACAATGCGTTCGTGGTCGTCGAGTACGAGGGTGGGACGCGGGCGGCGCTCGACCTGTGCATGTTCGCCGAGGGTTCCGAACATCAGGAGGAGATTTCGGTGGTCGGCAATGCCGGCAAGGTCGAGGCCTTCCTCCCCGGCAGTGAGTTCCGGCGCGGGACCCGCTCGGGAGGGCGGGCCGGCGTGGAACACGAGGTGGTGCACGACGGGCGCGTGGAGCATGCCGGTTTCCATCACGGGTCGAGCTACCTCGAGCATGTCGACTTCCTGGACGCGATTCGCGCGGGTACGCCGCCGAAGGTGGACGTCGACGCCGGGCTGCTCTCGGTGGCGGTCGGCGTCGCCGCCCATCGGTCCATCGGCTCGGGCCGGGCGGTCACGCTGGCCGAGGTGCTCGACGAAGCGCCATGACCGAGCGTGAGCGCGAAGGGGCAGACAAGGAGCGAGCGGACGGGCCAACAAATTAGAATCTGTTCTCATTTCGTAGGAGGCCCGCCGTGACCCGTCGATTCCCGTTTCCGCACCCGTTCGGGTGGTTCATGGTTGCCTACTCTGACGAACTGGCACTCGGTGAGGTGAGGGCCGTGCGGTACTGGAGCACCGATCTCGTGCTCTGGTGCGACGAGACGGGTGCGTTCCACCTCCAGGATGCGTTCTGCCCGCACCTCGGCGCGCACCTCGGGGTGGGCGGCAAGGTCAAGGGTGAGGCGCTCGAATGTCCCTTCCACGGATGGGAGTTCGACGGTGGCGGCGCGTGCACCAATATCCCGTACTCGGAACGCACCAACCGCAAGGCACAGCTGCGCAACTATCCCGTCGTCGTGCGCAACGGGATGGTGTTCGCGTGGCGCCACCCCGATGTCATCGAGCCGCAGTGGGAGATTCCCGTGATCGAGGAGGTCGGTGACCCGGCCTGGACCGACTACTACCGGTCGTCGTTCACGATCAGCACGGTGCCACAGGAGATGGCGGAGAACGGTGTGGACCCGGCGCACTTCCGGTACGTGCACGGCACTGACGACGTCGCCGAGATGGAGAGCTACGAACAGGACGGTCCGTTCTCGACGATGCTCTCGAAGCAGAGTTACGTGACGCCGCGCGGCGTGACCTACGGGCGGATCGACGTCTACAACTACGGGCCCGGCATGGCGAAAGTCTTCTTCTCGGGCATCGTGGACGCCATCAACGTGGCCGCGACCACTCCGATCGACGAGAACACCACGCAGGTGCGCTTCAGTTTCACCGTGCGCAAGTTCGACGACGAGTCGATGACGTCGACGGTGGCAGACGCGTTCGTGGCGGAGATCAACAAGCAGATCCGGGAGGACACTCCGATCTGGGAGCACAAGATCTTCCTGCCGGTTCCGGCCCTCGCCGACACCGACGGGCCGATCCTCAAGTTCCGCAAGTGGTACTCGCAGTTCTACGCGGAGCCGCTCGACGCCGCGTCGGGAGTGGGCGTGGGAGCCCGCTGACGTGAGCGCCGGCAAGTGGGCGAGCCATCACGCGATCACGACGTTGATGTACCGCTACGCCGAGTGCGTCGACCGTGCGGATTTCGTGACCATCGGCGAGATCTTCGAGCACGGTGAGATGACGACGCGGGGGATGGACCGTGCGATCGTCGGTGCCGCGGCCGTCGCCGGTCTGTACCGGCACACGAACAAGGTGCATCCCGACGGCACCACACTCACGCGCCACCTGACCACCAACGTGATCGTGGACATCGACGAGGACGCCGACACCGCGACCGCCCGGTCGTCGTTCGTGGTGTTCCAGGCCACCCCGACCGTCCCACTCCAGCCGATCATCGCGGGCCGTTACCACGACGAGTTCGAGCGGGTGGACGGCGAATGGCGCTTCACCCGCCGCGAGATGGGTGTCGAACAGGTCGGTGACGTCTCCGATCACCTCCTGATCGATCTCGGATCGGTCCTGCCGTAGCCGCGGCGGCGCGCGATCGCTCGGCGCGCGGGTCGCCGGGATCAGGCTTCGGCGGTCAGCCGGCGCTGGGCCCGATCGATGATGCGCTCGAAGGTGTCGACGTCCTGCGCGCCCGGTATGCCGACCTGACTGGCGAAGAAGAACGTCGGGACGGCCAGCACGTCGCGGTCGGTGGCGCCGACCATTTCGGCGTTGACCTCGTCGGTGCCTGCCTGGCTCACGAGGAACCGTTCGATTTCGATCGGATCGAGGCCGATCTCCTCGGCGATCTCGATAAGGGTCTCGTGATCCGCCACGTTGCGGCCCTCGACGAAATAGGCCTCCATCAACCGCCGCTCGAGCGGCCATTGGAGTTCGGTCTCGTGGGTCGACCAGACCAGTCGATGGGCATCGAAGGTGTTGACCCGTAGCGCCTGATCGAGACGGATCTCGAGGCCGACCCCGGCCGCCGCGCCGGTGATGCGGTTGATGATCGCCTCGGCCCGTTCCTCGCTCCCGAACTTCTTCGCGTAGGCCGAGAAGACCGTGGTGGGCGTGTCCGGTGCCCGGGGATCGAGTTGGAACGCACGCCAGACCGTTTCGACGTCGTCGCCGTAGGGCGAACGGTCCAGTGCCTCGCCGAACTGGTGCTGACCGATGTAACACCACGGGCAGACGATGTCGGAGTAGATCTCGACGAGCATCGGGCCACCGTAGGCGCATCGGCCCCGAACCGGGTGAAAAAGGGGTACACACCGGACCGCGACGCGTCGATGTGATGTCGGTATGCACTGGTCCAACGATCCTCGACGCGCGGCCCTGTACGCGGCCTACGCCTTCGCGGTCGCAGGGGCCATCACGATCCTCGGCGGGCTCGCGAACGCCGACCGATTCGCGAAGGAAGGCGGGTCGTCGACGCCGATCCTGATCGCCGGCGCGATCGCGTTGATCGCCGCGGGCGTCATCCCCATGTTGCCGTGGGCGCGATGGAACTCGCGGGTGACTCTCGTGCTCCCGACCCTCGGACTCGCGATCCTGTGCATGTCCGAGTTGGGCTCCAAGTCGTCCCGTACTGCGGACGGCGCGATGGGGACCGCGACCGTCGTCACGTTGCTGTTCGTCTGGATCGGTCTGACCCAACCGCGATGGTGTTCGTCACTCTCCGCACCGATCGCGGGCACCGCGCTGTGTCTGGTGTTCTGGGCCGAGGGCGCGCCGGTGTCCATCGTCACCCTGGTCACGGGCGTCGTGTTGTCGGCGATCATCGGTGAGCTCGTCGCGTGGGTGAAGCACGCCGACGCAGCCCGGAGCGCCGAACTCGGGTTGGTGATCGACGGTACGAGCGGACTTCGGAACGACACCGATCGCCAGGCCGCCGCCCAGCGGCTCGCCGACACCGTCGTGGCATTGCTGCACGTCCCGAACGTGGCGGTGTACCTCGAGACGAACGACGACTACCGCTTGACCGCTACTACCGGCGACGCCAGCTGGCCCGACCGCCGGGCCGTCGACGCCATCGGCGGCCTGAGCGTCAGCGCAATCGATGCGGGCGTCGAGTTGGTCATCCCGCTCGTCGGTCGCGCGGGCGGATTGCGCGGAGTCGTCGTGACCGCGGGTCGTCGTCGCCAGGACGAGTTCATGTTGCGCCTGGCGCAGATTCTCGGTGAACAGGCGGGCTACCGGCTCGACGATCTCGACGCGATCGACGCACTGACCGACGAGAACCGCCGCGACGCACTCACCGGAATCGGGAACCGTCGGTTCGGGGACGAGTTGTTGCGGGGCCTCCGTCCGCGAGACGTGGTCGCGGTCGTGGATCTCGACGACCTCCGGGGTATCAACGCCCGATCTGGTCACCACGGTGGGGACGCGGCGATCCGGTCGGTCGCCCGATATCTCTCGGACGCCGTACGGCAGGTCGACGCGGTCGCTCGACTCGGTGGCGACGAGTTCGTCATGGTGCTCCGCGACGTGGGGGAGGACGCGTTGGTCCTCGTCGATCGCATCGCGGCCCGCTGGAATCTCGCACACCCGGGCGTCACCTTCAGTGTGGGCGCAGCCATCTTTACCGGTGGCGACCCGGAGGAGACCCTGCGTACGGCGGACGACGCCCTGTTCAAAGCGAAACGCGGTGGGCGCGCCCGAGCTCACCTCGCGCCGTCGCTCACGATCGGTCCACCCGGCGCGGTGAGGGATGCCTCCGGGTTCTGAGTCACGAGGTGCGCGCCGGTCAGTCGAGCGGCTCGCGCCACATGGTCCACGTCGGCGGTGCACCCTCGGACGGGAAGACCTTGTCCATCTCGGTGAAGCGTTGGCGCGCGTAGTACGCGATGTTCCGCTCCTTGTCCGTCTCCAGGTACGTGGGGATGCCGGCCTCGTCGGTGCGCGGGAGCACTGCCTCGAGGAGGCGTGTCCCATACCCCCGGCCTTGGTGCCCGGGGTCGACGCCGAGGGTCTCGAGGTACCAGTGCTGTGCGGTCGGGTGCAGCGATTCCACCGCGCGCAGGTAGCGCATTGATCGGAGGAGCGAACGCAGTGCGATCGGCGCGACCGCGGCGAGGTGGACGAACTGGCGCGCCTGACGTCCGACGCCGGGCGGATAGCTCCCGGGCGGTAGCCATATTGCGGCGCCAACGACAGTGCCCTCGACCGACGCGGTCCAGGCCTCGCCGTGCTTGTGGGCATCGACCAGTCCGGCGATGAAGAACGCGCGCATCCCGACGATGCGGGCGCGGTCGCGAGGAATCAGGTGGCGCATGATCGGTGAGTCGTCGAACGATCGCGCGAGCACCTCGGCGGTGAACCGGATCTGGGCGAACTGCAGCGGTGCGATCTCGACGGCGCTCACGGCGGATCAGCGTATGGGTCGGCTGTGTCCGGGTTCCGGATCGCGGGTCGCGGGTCGCGGGTCGCGGCCGTCGTCGGCGGTGAGCGGTCAGCGGTAGTTGCCGGTATGACCCAGGCTGATGCGGCCGGGTTGGGGGAAGATCGACAGGCCGTGCGGGCCGGCGCCGACCGGGATGCGTTTCACCAGTGCTCCGGTCTCGGTGTCCACCACGTACACGCCGCCGCTGTAACGGCCGGTGACCCAGAAGCGTCGGCCGTCGGCACTGACGCCGCCCATGTCCGGGGTGCCGCCGATGTGCCACGTGGCCACCACCATGCGGGTCGCGAAGTCGATCACGCTGATCGAACCGGCCAGTCGGTTGGTCGCGTACAGCTTCGTGCCGTCCCGGCTGGGGTAGAGCCCGTGCGTGCCGCGCTCGGTTTGGATGAAGTTGGTTTCGGTCATGTTCACGGGATCGACGACGGAGACCCCGTTGCGGCCCTGGTTGGCGACGAACATCACGGTGCCGTCCGGTGACGAGCGGACGTCCACCGGCATGCCGCCCACGTTCAGCTCACCGGTGACCGTCATGGTCGGGAGGTCGATTCGTACGAGCCAACCGGAGAACTCACAACTCGCGATCATCGTCTTGCCGTCGGGGGTGAAGTCGGCGTGATTCACGCCGCTGTGCGCGACGGGAACCGATTTCACGAGCTTCCACGTGACCGGATCGCGGAAGTCGACGCGACTGTTGCGTTCGGCCATGACGACCGCGTACTTCCCGTCGGGCGTGAAGTAGAGGTTGTAGGGGTCGTCCACCGGAATCGGGGTTCCGGGTTTGCCGGTTCGCGGGTCGATCGGGGTGAGCGAGTTTCCTCGGTTGTTGTTCACGTAGAGCGTGGACAGGTCGTAGCTCGGTACCACGTGCTGGGGGGTCATGCCGACGGCGTAGTGGTCGATGACGGTCAGGGTGTCGGGGTCGATCACGTCGACCGTGTTGGACACACTGTTGGGGACGTAGACCCGCGTTGGTACCCCGGCGACTGCCGGGCTCATGTTTGCCACTCCGGTGCCCGCGTACACGTTGACCCCCGGTCCGCCGCCCATGCTGCCGACGGCTGGTGGCACCGTGGTCGGTACCGAGGTGACCGCCGTGACCGGGGACTTGCGGCGAGCCGGGGCGGCTCTCGGCGTGGTGCCGGCCGAGCTGCTGCAACCGACGACCGTCACGAGTCCGATGGCGACCAGCAGTGTCGTGGTGCGCCTTCGGCTCATCGAACCTCCAGGGTCGTGATCGTCGGCAGGATCGATGGGCTCTCGCCGCCGACGAGGTAGGCGACGTCGTGCCAGACCGCGATCGCGGCATCGGTGACCGGACTCGGCAGTGTGGCGACGGGAGTGAGGGTCACGGGGGTCGCACCAGCGGGGTCGACGTCGAGGCGCCAGACCTGGTCGGAGATCCGGCCGGCGAGTTGCCCGCCGAAGATATAGATGTGGCCGCGCACCGTGGCGGCGACAGCGTCGGTGAGCGGCTGCGGGATGTCGCCGATCTTCCGGACCGCGCCGGTGGCCGTGTCGAGGACCTGGACCGCAGTGACCGCGCCGGACGTATTGCCGTTGGTCGTGCCACCCACGGCGTAGACGAGCGAACCCAGAGCGGCCACCGCCGGGTAGCGCACCGGGACTGGGAGATCACCGAGCACGTCGAAGTGGGAACCGTCGCTGGTCGCGACGGTGGTGGCGCGCACGCGGGATCCGTCGTAGCCGCCGACGATGAAGGTACGGGTGCCGACGGTGGCGGTCGCCAGGTCCGAGCGGGGAATCGGCAGGCTGCCGGCAAGGACGACGGTCCCATCGGAGTTCACGGCCTGCACGCCGGCGGTCTCGGTGCTGTTGCCACCGCCGAACACCATCGGCCGCCCGGCGACGAGCGCGCCGGCTGCGTCGTGGACTGCGGTCGGCAGGCGTCCGGCGGGTCGCGTCGATCGGGACGCGGGATCGATGCGCATGATGTCGCCGATGGTCTGTTTCGCTCCGTCGAATCCACCGAGCAACAAGAGGTGATCGCCGTCCGCGACGAGCGCGGCGCGGGCCGACGGGCGCGAGAGTTGGAACGGCGCCGCCGCGACCACCACGTGGGTGGGTGCGGTCGTGGTCGCTGTCGCGTGCGTTGTCGCAGACGACGGCTTCGTGTGGTTTGTCGTCGGTGCCGCGGTCGAACTACCGGAGCAGGCCGCCAGTGCGATGACCGAGACCACGACCGTCGCGGTCCAGCGTGCCATTTCCGCAGTCTTGACGACCGGCTCGCGAAATCGGTGCACCACGCGGTCAAGGCTTGGCAAACTCCCGCCCCTTCGCGGAGCTGCGCTTAGGCTCGGAGTCCGTCTCCGAGTATCCCGCAGGTCGTGGCGTCGATGGGCTCTCCTCACTCTTTGGTGCCGTACGGCTGGGACGACCGAGCGCGCGCGGCGTACGCGGAGGTCGCCGGCCCGGACCACGTCCCGGGTCGGGTGGTGAGGGTCGACCGCATCTCGTGCGTCGTGGTCACGGCGACCGGCGACCGGATCGCGACGGCATCGGAGCTTCCTGCCGTGGGGGACTGGGTCGCGCTGGAACGCGACGATGCCGGACCCGACGATGCCGAACCCGACGCCGGCCGGCCCGACGACGCCCGATCGATGGTCATCGCGGCGACGGCGCCGCGATGGTCCGCGCTGACCCGTCATGACGCCGACCGGGAGCGGATCCAGGTCTTGGCTGCGAACGTCGACGTCGTCCTCGTCTCGGCGCCCGGCGACCGGCCGAGCGCGGCCCGGGTCGAACGGGAGACGATCCTGGGCTGGGAGAGCGGCGCGCAGCCGGTCGTGGTGGTGACCAAGGCCGACCTGGCGCCGGCGGGTTACGTCGAGGAACTTCGCGAGCGGTTGGTGGGCGTCGACGTCATCGTCACGTCCGCCATCGAGGGCTCCGGCATCGATCCGGTCGTCCGCACCCTGCAGCCGTGCCGAACCGCGGTGCTGCTCGGCCCGTCGGGAGCTGGGAAGTCGACGCTCGTCAACGCGCTGCTCGGTGAGGAGCGCCTGGCCGTCGGGGCGGTCCGGGAAGACGACCGGCGTGGCCGACACACGACCTCGAGCCGCGAACTCGTGCTGATCCCGTCGGGCGGACTGCTGATCGACACACCGGGTGTTCGGACCCTGGGCCTCGGTTCGGTGGAAGGCGGTCTCGACGCCGCGTTCGCGGATGTCGTCGCACTCGCGGGGCAATGCCGCTTCCGCGACTGCGCCCACCGAGGTGAGCCGGGTTGCGCAGTTCAGGCCGCGGTGGCGGCGGGCACGCTCGACGGCGCACGGCTCGGCAACTACCGCCGACTGGAGGACGAGATCGTGGGTGCGGTCAAGGAACCCGATCACGCGGGGCGCAAGGCCGAACGCGAGGAACGGAAGCGGAGCGATCGCCAGGCCAAGGCCGAACGGAGCGGGAAGACGAGCGACGATGGCAACTGAGAGATCGGAGCCGATCCGGTTCGCGGACGCCGTGGAAGACGTCGACTGGCATCAGGCGACTCTGGACCTCATCGCCGATCGGTTCGACAACGGTCGTTCGGCGGCGGGACTGCGCCGGTCGTTCGCCCAGTCCCAGCACGTTGTGTTCGCGTGGGACGCCGATCGGTTGGTGGGCATGGCCCGCATGCTCTCGGACGGCGTGTGTAACGCCTACCTGATCGACGTGTGGACCGAGTCGTCCCATCGGCGCAGGGGTATCGGGCGCGAGATGGTCGAACGCCTCGCGGCGGCGGTGCCCGGCCAGCACGTCGGACTCCAGACCGACGACGCCCAGCCCTTCTACGTCTCGTTGGGGTTCGGCCCGCAGCCGGAGTTCTGGGCTCGGGTGTCCGGGACGTGGCTGGGCAACGACGTCGCTCGGGCTGACTGAGTCTGACGGGCGGGCAGTATCGTCACCGCCCATGACCGCTGCAGTACGCAACGACTGGACCCTCGCCGAGATCTCCTCCCTGTTCGACGGCCCGCTCCTGGACTTGGTCCGGGAAGCGGAGGCGGTGCACCGTGAGTTCCACGATCCGTCGGTGATCCACGTGAACCAACTGCTCTCGATCAAGACGGGTGCCTGCCCCGAGGACTGCGGATACTGCTCGCAGTCGGTGCACAACGACACCGGGGTGAAGCCGGAGCCGCTCATGCAGTTGGACGACGTGGTCCGGACCGCCAAGCGCGCCCAGTCCAACGGGGTCACGCGGTTCTGTATGGGTGCCGCCTGGCGTGAAGTGAAGGACAACGCGCAGTTCGACCGGGTCGTCGAGATCGTGCGCGAGGTGAGCGCGCTCGGCATGGAGACGTGTGTGACGCTCGGCATGATGAACGCCGAGCAGGCGAAACGCCTCGAGGGTGCCGGTCTGTACGCCTACAACCACAACCTCGACACGTCACCGGAGTTCTACGACCAGGTCATCACGACCCGGACGTATCAGGACCGCCTCGACACGATCGCCGCGGTGCGCGAGACGAACATCACCGTGTGCTGCGGCGGGATCATCGGGATGGGAGAGTCGATCGACGACCGCATTTCGTTCCTCCATCAACTCGCCACCTTGGATCCGCACCCGGACTCGGTGCCGATCAACGTGCTCTCCCGGGTGCCGGGGACCCCGCTGGAGCACGCGCCCGACGTGAACGCCGACGAAACGGTGCGCATGATCGCCGCGGCCCGGATCCTCATGCCCGCGTCGGTGGTCCGGATCGCCGCCGGCCGGCACCTCATGAGCTTCTCCGACCAGGCGTTGTGCTTCCTCGCCGGCGCGAACTCGATCTTCACCAGCGAGCGCAACATCATGCTCACCGACACCACGCCGTGCGCCGACCACGCGTCCGATCGGGCGATGCTGGCCGCGATGGGACTGCGCGCCCGGGTCCTGGAACCGGTCGACGCGTGAGCGGAGCGTGGCCCGTCCGGCCCGGTCCGCAGGACCAGGAGGACGAGAGATGAGTGGAGCGGGACCATCGTGCTGGCAGAGCGGCGCGATCAGTGGAGCGTGGCCCGTCCGGCCCGGTCCGCAGGACCAGGAGGACGAGAGATGAGTGACCTGGGTGGCTCGGTCACCATCCACATGGACGCATCACCCGAGGCGATCTGGGCGCTCGTGAGCGACGTGACCCGGATCGGGGAGTACAGCCCGGAGACCTTCGAGGCCGAATGGCTCGACGGTGCCACCGGACCGGCGGTCGGGGTCCGGTTCCGAGGCCACGTGAAGCGCAATGGCAAGGGTCCGATCTAC
>JBDUBS010000713.1:0-4226 GCA_040003875.1 Acidimicrobiia bacterium
GGGCTCGGTGTCGAGGGCGGCGTCGAGGCCGGCCTCGAACTCGCGGACGGTGCGGTCCTGCCGGTCCAGCTCGGAGTCGAGCCGGGCCCGCCCGGGAACATCGGCGAGCAATGCCCGGACTCCGGCACTCCCGCGCAGCGCCGCGTCGACGGTTCCGAGGTGGGCAGCGGCGACCCGGAACTCGTCGATCGGCGTGGCACGGCCGGCCGTTCCGCGGGTCAGCGCGGCGGTGGCCGCGGCGAGGAGATCGACGAGCCCGACGAGGTCCGGCACGGGCCGGTCGGAGGGGCGACGCAGGACCGCCACGATGCCGCACATGAGGCCGAGAAGCCTACCGGTCGATGGGAACGGACCCGGCTGTCTCCGGATTATCCCTTTCCGAGTGCGGTGATGAGGGCGGCCGACAGCGCATCGGTGATGCGGTCGGCGGTGGCGGATTCGGCCGCCTCCACCATGATCCGGACCACTGGCTCCGTCCCGCTCGGACGCACCAGGACCCGACCCTCAGAGCCGAGTTCGGCCTCGGCCTGTGCGACCGCCGCCCAGAACTCGGTGGCCGCGTCGAGACCGACCCGATCGGCGACCTTCACGTTGCGCAGGACCTGCGGATACTTGGTCACCACCGCCGCGAGGTCGGCGAGCGAACTACCCACCCGGGTCATCGCACCGAGCAGCAGGATGCCGGTGAGTGGGCCGTCTCCAGTGGCCGCGAACTCCGACTCGATGATGTGGCCCGACTGCTCGCCGCCCAGCACGAGGTCGTGCTCCTCCATCGCCGCAATGACATGACGGTCGCCGACGGGCGTCGTCACCACCGTGATGTCGTGCGGTTCGAGTGCGCGGCGCAGACCGAGGTTGGCCATGACAGTGGTGGCGATGGCGCGGTTGCGGAGCCGACCCCGAGCGTCGAGGTCGAGTGCGAGGATCGCCAGGATGTGGTCACCATCGACCACTGCACCGGTTGCGTCCACCGCGAGAACCCGATCGGCGTCACCGTCGAACGCGAGGCCGAGGTCGGCACCCCGGTCGACAACGACCGCCGCCACCACCTCGGGGTACGTCGATCCACACCCGGCGTTGATGTTGACGCCGTCGGGGTTCGCATGGATCACGTCGACGTCCGCGCCGAGGGCAGCGAAGGCCGCCGGGGCGACCACGGCACTCGCCCCTTCCGCGCAGTCGAGCACCACGCGAATCCCGGAGAACGGTTTCCCGCCACCGGCGGCGCCGATCAGGTGCGCGACGTACACGTTCCCCGCGTCGGCCATGGAGACCACGGCATCCGCACGTCCCGCGTCGATCGCGCCGGACGGGGACTCGGGCTGCGCGAACAACACGTCCAGCGCGGCTTCCACGGCGGCCTCGGTGTCGTCGCGCAGCTTCCGGCCGCCCCGTTCGAAGAGCTTGAGCCCGTTGTCGGAAAAGGGATTGTGGCTCGCCGAGATCATCACGCCGGGGGCATCGGAATCGGCACACCGCGACGCGAGGCCGGGAGTGGGGAGGACTCCGAGCAGCTGGACTCGGCCACCGGCCCCGGCGATCCCGGCGACGAGCGCGGCTTCCAACATCGGACCGGACTCACGCGTGTCCCGGGCGATCAGGAACGGAGCGTCGGTACCGAGCGCCTCGACCGCGGCCGCGCCGAGACAGCGGGCCAGACGGGGAGTGATCTCGGTGCCCGCAACCCCACGGATACCGTCAGTTCCAAAACGCGGCGCCACGACGCGCGCCAGCCGAAGAGTCGGTTACCGCTTGGAGTACTGGGGCGCCTTGCGGGCCTTCTTGAGGCCGTACTTGCGCCGTTCCTTCTCCCGAGCGTCCCGGGTGAGCAGGCCGGCCTTCTTCAGCGCCGGACGCGCCTCGGGGTCGAGCGCGATGAGGGCGCGGGCGATGCCCAGCCCGAGCGCGCCGGCCTGGCCGGCGATGCCGCCGCCCCGGATGGTGGCGTCGACGTCGTACACGTCGGCGGTTTGGGTGATGCGCAGACTCTCGGTGGACGCGGTGCGGTGCGTGGCGATGTGGAAGTACGCCTCGATCTCTCGACCGTTGACGACGATCTTGCCGGTGCCGGGCCGCAGGCGGACCCGCGCCACGGCCTCCTTGCGCCGACCGGTGGTCTGGATGAGAGGCTTGGTCATGATGCTTTCCTCGACGTCGTGATGACGCGGGTCTGCGGCATCTGCGCCGCGTGCGGGTGGGCGGGCCCCGAGTAGACCCGGAGGTTCTTCAACTGCGAGCGACCGAGCCGCGTCTTGGGCAGCATGCCCCGCACCGCGAGCTTGATGACCCGCTCGGGGTTGCGGCCGAGCAGCTGGCCGAGGGACTCGGACCGGATCCCGCCCGGGTACCCGGAGTGGCGGTAGTAGAGCTTGTCCTCGGACTTGCGGAGCGAGATGTCGATCTTCGACGCGTTGACCACGATCACGTGATCGCCGTTGTCGACGTTGGGTGCGAACGTCGGCTTGTGCTTGCCGCGCAGGAGCTGCGCGATCTCGGTCGCCAGCCGGCCGAGCACGATGCCTTCGGCGTCGATGACGTGCCAGGCGTGGTGAATGTCCGACTCTTTGGGGTGGAAGGTCCGCACGGATCCGCTCTCTTCGATGACACCCGGGTCTCCGGGCGCGCGCGACCCGACCAGGCCGTGCACAAGGGGCGTGAGGATAGCCGCGACGCCTCTGAGAGGCCAAGCGTGGCACCGAGCGACCACCGCCGTTGGTCCGTAGGCTTGTCGCCCATGCGTATACGGACGGGGATCGCAGCGTCAGGTGCTGGTCTTCCAGTGCGGAGCATGGCTCGATGGACACACTCCGCGATGGGACTTGTAGCGGCCCGACTTTCAATCTGAGCGCCTCCCGCACCGCCGCTGGTCCCCGGCACAGGATCGGTACGCTGCCACCGTGACCCCCCGCCACCAGATCGCCCCCGAACACCGAGCCGATGCCGAGCGGGCGCTCGACATCCTCCTCGACTCGGCGCTCGAACCCATCGTGGACATGGTCGTCTCGAGCCACGGAGACCATTACGAGGCCCGCACCCACGACGGATCGGTCTCGTTCGCCCGTACCGACGAGGGCGGGTACGCGCGGACCGCCTCGGAGGGTCGCGATCCGCTCGCCGACCAGTCCACCGACAAGTTCGCGCCGCTCGCTGACGAGCGGTCGAATGCGTACCCCCACCGTTCCGACAACGCCTACCCCTACGCGTACGACACCATCGCCCAACTCTTCGACCACCCGGCGGCACCGGACCTCTGCGTGATCCACTCCGCCGCCCACAACTGGGAGGACCAGGGTGGTCACCGGGGCGAACACGGGTCGCTCGGCATCGTGCAGGCGCGGGCGCCGTTCGTGATCGCGGGCAAAGGTGTGCGCAACGACGGCCTGGTGGCCCGCAGCGGAAGGCTCGTCGACGTCGCGCCGACGATTCTCCATCTCCTCGGCGCCGCGCCCCACGACGACGGCACCTACCTGCGCGGTCAGGACGGCGAGGTCCGCTTCGACGTCCTCGACGTCGAGGCGGGTCGGCCGCAGCACGTGATCGGCTTCCTGTTCGACGGCACGAACCCGAACGTCCTCTACGACATGGCCGCCCGTGGTGAGGCACCCAACGTCGCCCGGCTCATCGCCATGGGCACCGCGTACCAACACGGCGCGATGGCCAGCCTCCCGACCATCACGCTCGCGAACCACACGTCGATCATCACAGGCCGCCACCCCGGCCACCACGGGATCCTGAACAACGCCTGGTACGACCGCGCGCAGGACAAGCAGATCATCACCAATTCGAGCGCGACCTGGCCCCAGGCCATGGAGACCCTGGTTCCGGGTACCGAATCGATCCACACTGCGGTCCATCGCACGTGGGCCGACGCGTTCACCGCGTCGTGTAACGAACCGTGTGACGTCGATGCGAACTACTCCACGTTCGACTTCTTCCGCCGCGGCGAGGTCCCGCCGATCCCGAACGACCCCATCGGTCTCCCGCACTCCACCGAACGGTTCGTCCGGCCGTCGAAGGACTACTCGTGGTCGACGATCGTCGACCACATGTGCGTCGAGCAGGCCGTCGGCATCCTGAGCGGCAACTACCGCGACACCTCGTATCCCCTCCCGAAGTTCATGTGGGTGAACTTCACCCTCACGGATTCCGCGATGCACGAGGGCGGTCCCCACTCCGAGATCGCGGCTGCGTCGATCCGCGCCGCCGACGCCCGCATCGGCGAGGTG
>JBDUBS010000365.1:0-4225 GCA_040003875.1 Acidimicrobiia bacterium
CCAGAAGCCGCCGTCGATCGTGGGTCCGAGCACCGCGTCGATCCCCGGTTCGAGGAGTGCGTCGAGCGCGTGGCGGAGCTGGGTCGGGGTCACCTGCGGGGTGTCCATGCCGAGGAGGATCGCGGGGCCCGTCACCGCGGAGAACGCACCGGTAAGGCGATCCGCGAGGTTCCCGCCCACCTGGGCGACGACGTCGATGGCGGGAGGCAACCACGGTCCGGGCGCGCCGTCGAGGACCACCAGCGGACGGATGCCTGCGGTCGCGGTGATCGCCGAGAGCGTGTCGACGATCGCGGCGTGCGCGATCCTCGCGGCCTGGTCAGGAGTGCAGGGCGGACACAGCCGGGTCTTGACCCGGCCCGGCAGGGGCGCCTTGGCGAGGAGGATGACGGTGGCGACGCTCATCTCATGTCCGGCCGCTCATCGGAGCACCGCGCTCATGTCGCGCACCGTGCGGGCGGTCCCGCGAACCGTGCCGGTGACCTTGCTCTTCCCGACCCGCGCCTCGTAGAGAACATCGACCTCGGTGATGCGCCAACCGGCCCGATGCGCGAGCACCACCATCTCGAGGGGCCAGCCGAAACGTCGGTCGGCGATGCCGAGACCGAGCAGACCGGTCCGCGATGCCGCCCGCATCGGACCGAGGTCGCGAACGACGAGCCCGGTACGGCGGCGGATCTGGGATGCGAGCACCCGGTTGCCGAGGCGAGCGTGGATCGGCCATGCGCCGCGACTGGCGACGCGAGCTCCGAGCACGAGGTCGGACTCGCCTGCGAGTACTGGACCGGTGACGCGCACCAGATCACGACCGTCGAGTGACCCGTCGCAGTCCATGAAGCAGACGACGTCGGAGGTGGCGGCCTGCAGTCCGGCCCAACACGCGCTCCCGAAGCCGCGCGTCGGTTCCGAGATCACCAGGGCACCGGCGCGCGCCGCAACCGCGGCGGAGTCGTCCGTCGATCCGTTGTCGACCACGACCGCCCGATAACCCTTCGGCAACGACTCCACGACACGCGTCAGCACTGCCGCTTCGTCCAGCACAGGGAGAACGACGTCGATCACGTCGAAGAAGGTATCCGTGGCGCGTCGGGGCGCAGAGCTTGGTCCGGTTACGAAAGGCGAAACTCCACGGGCCGTGGCGTCGCGGTGGCGCCGACCGCCGATACCCTCGATCCATGGTCGGGACTGCGCTTTCCACGCCGGCCGAGGCCGAGGCGGTTCCCGCGGCCGACCGGCGGATCGCCGACGCCGTCGCGTCCGCGCTGGCCCTGTCGGTGTACGCGCTCCTCCTCGTGGTCGCATCGCGTTGGGGCGAGTCGTTACTCGCGCAAAAGGTGCATCTCCAGATCGAGACGCCCCCTCTCAACGGGGTGCTCGACTGGCGTCTCGGCCGTACGGCGTTGCCGGCGGTCGTGTGCGCCTTGGTGCTCGTCGTCGCATTGCCCTGGCTCGGCGAACGACTGCGGTGGACCACGTTGCTCAGCGTTGCGGCCGTCGGCGCGCTGGCATGGGCGATCACGCTCGCGCTGGTCGACGGCACCGCCGCGCTGACCGACCCGCTGCTGTCGGATCAGTACCTGCGGACCGTGACCCAGGTCGGGAACGTGGACGTCTTCCTGCGCACGTTCACTCATCGGATCGCCGAATACAACATCCACACCCAGGGTCACCCGCCGGGCATGGTCATGGTGCTCTGGGTCCTGGACCGGATCGGCCTCGGCGGAGTGCGGTGGAACTCGGCCCTCGTGTTCAGCGGTGGCGCCGCGGCCGTCGTCGCGGTCCTCGTCGCGACCCGCGACATCGCCGGTGAGCAGATGGCCCGCCGGGCGTTGCCGTTTCTGGTGCTCGCACCGGCAGCGGTCTCCTGGACTTCGGGCGATCCGTTCTTCGCGGGCGTCAGCGCGTGGGCGGTCACTGCACTGGTGCTCGCAACCTCGCAGTCGGGCCGGCGATCGGATGCGCTCGCGGTCGTCGGTGGCCTGCTGTTCGCGGCCACGGCCTTTCTCTCGTACGGATTGGTGCTCCTGGCGGTCATCCCCGCGGTCATCGCGGTGTGGCGCGGCCGAATCCGCGTGCTGGCGATCGCGGCGGCCGTGGTCGTCGCGGTGGTGCTGGTGATCTGGGCGGTGACCGGGTTCGCGTGGTGGGACGGGCTCGCCGCCACCCGGGCCCGCTACTTCCATGGGGTGGCCAGCCGCCGCCCGTACGACTATTTCCTGCTCGCGAACCTGGCCGCATTCGCCGTCATCATCGGTCCGGCCACCGCGGTCGCGTTCACCAAACTGCGCCGGGGACCACTGGCCCTGCTCGCCGGCGCGGCCCTGGTGGTGGTCCTGCTGGCGGACGTCAGCGGCATGTCGAAGGCCGAGGTGGAGCGGATCTGGTTGCCCTTCGTGCCCTGGGCGATGGTGGCCGGGGCACTCCTCGCGACGCGCCTGCGCACCGCAATGGCGTGGCTTTCGGTCCAAGCTGTGGGCACGCTCGTGCTCGCGGTGGCGATACGGTCGCCATGGTGATGGAGCAGGCGGCCCGAGTTCTCGTGGTCGAGGACGATCCGATGATCTCGGAAGTGGTCGTTCGCTACCTCGAACGAGAGGGCCTGACCGTCGAGTCCGTGGGCGACGGCCGGGACGCGCTCGAGGCCGCCGCACGGGAATGGCCCGACCTGGTCGTGCTCGACCTGATGTTGCCGGGGATGGACGGACTCGAGGTGTGCCGGCGGCTGCGCGCCCGGGCGCCGGTTCCGGTGATCATGCTCACCGCGCGCGGCGACGAGGCCGACCGCGTGCTCGGTCTGGAACTCGGCGCGGACGACTACGTGGTGAAGCCGTTCTCCCCGCGCGAACTCACCGCGCGCGTCCGTGCGGTGCTGCGGCGTGCGGTGGCGGCGGGAGTGCCCGACGGGTTGGGCGTCGAGGTCTTCGAGACGGGCAACCTTCGTATCGACCTCCCCGCGCGGCAGGTGACCATCGATGACGATGTCGTGCCGCTCACCGCGCGCGAGTTCGACCTGCTGGTGCACCTGGCGCGGAGCCCGCGCCGCGCGTTCACTCGTGAGGAGCTGCTCGAGCGGGTCTGGGGCTACAGCTTCGGCGATACCGCGACCGTCACGGTGCACGTCCGCCGACTGCGCGAGAAGATCGAGGACACGCCGTCGTCGCCCGCGCACCTCGTGACCGTGTGGGGCGTGGGGTACCGTTGGGATCCGTGAACCGATCGGCCCGCACCGCAGTCGCCGTCAGCGTCATCGGGTTCGCGTCGACCGTCACGGTTGCCGCCGTGACCGCGATGCCCGCGCGTGACGCCTTCGAGCTGATCGGCATTGCCGCGGGCGCGGCAGCGGTCGCGGTGCTCCTGGGGCTGCCGTTGTTGGCGGCGCTCCGGCGTCGCAGCTACGCGGTCCAGGTGTCGGTGCTGGCGCTGGTGATCGTCGCCGCCATCGCGCTCGGCGTGTTCGCCGCCGCGCGGGCGATGTTCATCGCGCAGCATGACCTCGCCGTCATCGAAGTCGTGCTCGTCGCGGTCGCGACCGTCGGAGTCACCGCGGCGGTGGTGCTCGGTGGACGCTTGGCGGCCACCAGCTCGGCGCTCGTCGAGGCCACCCGCCGGATCGGCTCGTCCGATGTCGGCCTCGCGACCCCGGTTTCCGGGCCGTCGGAACTGGCCCGGCTCGCCGACGAGTTGGACCTGATGGAGCAGCGTCTCGACGATGCCCGCCGGCGCGAACGTGCCGTCGAGGAGTCACGGCGTGAACTCGTGGCGTGGGTGTCCCACGATCTGCGGACTCCGCTCGCCGCCATCCGGGCCATGGTCGAGGCGCTGGAGGACGGTGTGGTCGCCGATCCGGTCACGGTCGCGCGCTACCACGCGCTGATGCGGGTCGAGACCGAGCGCCTCACCGCGCTGGTCGACGATTTGTTCGAACTCAGTCGGACCCAGGCCGGCGCGCTGCGACTCCAGCTCGAACGGGTGTCGCTCGGGGATCTCGTCTCCGACGCGATCGCCGGCGTCGCGCCGGTGGCCGACGCCAAGGGCGTGCGGCTCGTCGGTCGGATGGACGGACCCGCGCCGGAGGTCTACGTCTCCACGCCCGAGGTGCTGCGCGCGCTCCGTAACGTGTTGGAGAACGCGATCCGCCACACCCCGGCCGACGGCTCGGTGATGGTCGAGGCGGGCGCGGAGGACCACGACCACGTGTACGTCTCGGTGATCGATTCCGGCGGTG
>JBDUBS010000512.1:0-4219 GCA_040003875.1 Acidimicrobiia bacterium
GTCGTCGCGGGATCCCGACATTCCTCCACTCGCGTAGAGGGTTCACGTGACGTCGACGACGTGCTCGACCAGATCCGAGCCACGGGGGTCGCATCACCACGGCTCGGCGAATGGTGGTGGGTCTACTGCTCGGCACCGATCGTCACCTCAGCGCCGGGGACATCACGGACCTGATCCGGGTCGAGCATCCCGAGGTGCACCTCACGACGGTGTACCGGACGCTCGAGTCCCTCACCGAGATCGGGATCGTCGCGCATACCCACCTCGGCCACGGGGCCGCTGTGTACACCTCGGCGAGATCCACCGGCACCTCGCCTGCGACGGGTGCGGCGCACCGCGGGACGTGCCGGTGTCGGTGCTCGACGACCTCCGGGTCACCCTCGAACGGGACCACGACTTCGTGCGCGGGCCCACCGTCGCCGTTCGGCGCCGCTGGGGTCACCATCGTGGTCACGGTCGATCTCGGGCTTCGTCTGGAAGGTCGGGATTTCGGCCATGTCGATGACGTGAACGATCGTGATGCGGTCGTCGGCCACCCTCAAAACGCTCGCCTGGTCGATCGTGAAGTTCCCGAACCCATACCGACTCCTCCCACGGTGCAAGGGAGGGGTTCGGCGCAGTCGGGGCGCGCGGATGACCGGCACCGAAACTCCGGTCAGATGAGAGAGGCGTCTCGGGCGAAATCGATGATGATCGACGGCAACACCCCGACCCAGATCGTCATCAGCACGCACACGACGAGCACCGTGGCCAGTGGCAGGCCGGCGGCGGGCGTCTCGTCCTGCGGAATCGTCTCGTCGGCGTCCTCGGCGGCGTACATCGTCAGGATCACCCGCAGGTAGAAGTACGCCGTGATCACCGAGGTGACCGCCCCCACGATCAGCAACGCGTAGGAGTGCGCTTCGGCCGCGGCGGAGAAGACGGTGAGTTTCGCGATGAAGCCCGCGGTGGGCGGGATTCCCGCCTGGGCCAGGAGGAAGAAGGCGAGGAGTGCTGCGATCACCGGCCGTCGCCGGCCGTAGGCACGCAAGTCGGTGATCGCATGCAGGTCGTCCCGGCCGCCGAGGGCGACGACGACGGCGAAGGCACCGATGGTCATGAATGCGTAGACGAAGACGTAGACGAGCGCCGACTGCACGCCCTTGACGGTGCCGGACTGCACCCCGATGAGGATGTAGCCCGCGTGGCCGATCGACGAGTACGCGAGCAAGCGCTTGAGGTCGCTCTGGAACAGCGCACCGATGCTGCCACCGAGCAGCGTGAGCACAGCGAGCGCGAAGACCAGTTGGCGCCAGTCGACCGAGTACTGCGGCAACGCGATGTACAGGATGCGGATCAACGCGGCGAACCCGGCGGCCTTGGTGGCCGACGCCATGAACGCGGTGACCGGGGTCGGCGCACCCTCGTACACGTCGGGCGTCCACATGTGGAACGGGACCGCCCCGACCTTGAACGCCAACCCGACGAGCAGGAGCACCATGCCCGCGAGCAGCGTGCCTTCGTGGGACAGCAAGTTGGCACTCAGGAAGTTCTGGATGCCGACGAGCGACGTGGTCCCGGTGGCGCCGTAGGTGAGCGCGACGCCGTAGAGCAGGACGGCCGATGAGAACGCGCCGAGCAAGAAGTACTTGATGCCGGCTTCGAGGGATCGGGCCCGCGTGCGGTCGTAGGCGGCGAGGACGTACAGCGGGATCGACAGCACCTCGAGCGCGACGAACACGACGATCAAGTCGTTCGCGCCCGCCATCATGAGCATGCCCGACGCGGAGAACAGCACCAGGGCCACGTATTCGGGACGCGACTGGATGCCGCGCGTGACGAGGTAGTCACTCGAGAGGAGCAGCATCAGGATCGCGGAGATGACCACGACGACACCGACGAACACGGAGAACCCGTCGAGCGCAGTCATGTGCGCGAGCGAATCGGTGGGCCCGCCGTCGATCACGACGCTCCACTGCTTGGTGAGGTAGAACGCGCTGACGGCCAAGCCGATCATCCCGATCAGCAGTGCCGGTTGATAGGTCCGGATGCGGTCGCGGGCGATCGCCTTGAACAGGATGATGATCAATCCAGCTGCGACGAGCGTCACGACCGGCGCGATCGAATACCAGTCGACGCGGGGCGCGGCGATGGCGATCATGAGCAACCCTTCGCGCCGGTGAGATCCATGCGGTCGGCGGCCGGGCGGACCACGTCGGCGTGTTGCTCGAAGTTGCGCATCACGCACTTGACCGTGGGCTCGACGCGGTCGAGTATCGGGTTCGGGTAGAGGCCGATGAAGAGCGAGAGTGCGAGCAACGGCACCACGACGAGGAGCTCACGTCCGTTGGCGTCGGCCATGGTGACGTTCTCGCCCTCAGGCACGCCGGTGAAGAGCCGCTGCAACATCCACAGCATGTAGATCGCGCTGAAGATCACCCCGGTGGTGGCGACGACGGCCCACCAGCGGTGCGCGGCGAACGTGCCCAGCAGCGAGAGGAACTCGCCGACGAATCCCGAGAACGCCGGGAGTCCGATGCCGGCGAAGGTGGCGATGAGGAACAGCGCGGTCAGCCTCGGGGCCGACTTCCAGATGCCGCCGAACGCGTCGATCTGGCGGGTGTGGCGCCGTTCGTAGAGCATGCCGATCACGAGAAACAACGCGCCCGTGGTCAGCGGGTGGCTGACCATGGTGAATGAAGCACCGTCGAGACCGAAGACGGTGAGCGAGAACATGCCGATGAGGACGAAGCCCATGTGCGCGACCGACGAGTACGCGATCACCCGCTTCGCGTCCTTCTGCATCGCGGCGACGATCGATCCGTAGACGATGCCGATCACGCCGAGGGTGATGAAGAGCGGCGCGAACTTCACGGAGGCGTGCGGGAAAAGTCCGAACGCGAACCGCAGGATTCCGTAGGCACCGAGTTTCAGGATGACACCGGCCAGGATCACCGATCCCGCCGTCGGCGCCTCGGTGTGCGCGTCGGGCAGCCATGTGTGGAACGGGACGAGGGGGAGTTTGATGGCGAACGCAGCCATGAATCCGAAGAAGAGCCAGGATTCGGTAGCCGTCGACAGCCCGGATCGTGAGACGGTCCACGACGCGAGCACGCGGTAGTCGAACGTGAGCACGCCGGTGGCCGACTGGTGGAGGAATGCCAACGCGATCGCCGCCGCGAGCAGGAACGCCGAACCGGCAGCCGTGTACACGAAGAACTTGGTTGCGGCGTAGTTGCGGTTGGAGCTTCCCCATCCCGCGATGAGGAAGTACATCGGAACGAGCATCACTTCCCAGAACACGAAGAAGGCGATGAGATCGAGGGAGAGGAAGATCCCGAGGATCGCACCTTCGAGCATGAGGAACCAGAAGGTGTAGGCCTTGACCCGCTGGTCCATCCGGACCGACGCCAGGAGTCCGATCGGGAACAGGATGGCCGTAACCAGCACCATGAAGAGGCTGAACCCGTCGACGCCGACGATGTAACCGACGCCGAGCGAATCGAACCACCGGTTGTGCTCCGTGAACTGGAACCCGCCGAAGTCGGTGTGGAACTTCCACACGAGAATTGCGGCGAAGCCGAGCGTCGCCATGGCCGCCATCATCCCGATGGCGCGGGCCAACTCGGGCCGGCGCGCCGGCGTCAGCAGTATGAGGAGCGCGCCGATCAGCGGCGTGAAGATGATCGCGGTGAGGATCGGGTAGCCGCCCATGATCAGGCCACCCCCACTCGCCAGAAGACCCAGATCAACAGGCCCGCCATGCCCACGGCGATCCCGAGTGCGTACTGACGGACGAGGCCGGTCTGGAGTTTGCGCATCCCGGTACCGGCCGCCCCGAAGACGCGGGCCACACCGTTGACACCGCCATCGATCAGCTTCTGGTCGAAGACGTCGGCCAGCCACTGGGCGCTCCGCCGCAGCGGCCCACCGACCATCGCTGCGATCCCTTCGTCGTAGTACCAGGCGTGACCGAACAGCCGGCCGAGCCCGCCGAGCTTGGCGTCCACCGGATCCACCTCGGGATCCTCGAGGCCGCGCCGGTAGAGCCGGAAGGCGATGACGATGCCCGTCACCCCGATCGCGACGGCGAGCATCGACAGACCGAAGCCCGAGAGGAACGACGTGGGCTCGGGCGACTTGATCCCTTTGAACGTCGGTTCGAGCCACTTGGACAGGAACTCTTCATAGTCCATCCCGTGGCCGTCGGGCGCGCGCTCCACCGCGGCCTGATAGGCGG
>JBDUBS010000564.1:0-4213 GCA_040003875.1 Acidimicrobiia bacterium
AGGCGGCGGCCAGGGTGGCGCGCCCAGCGGAGGATCGAACGGCGGCTCAGGCAATGCGCCGAGTGCCCCTCCCGCTGGCGGCGATTTCGGATACGACGAAGAGCCCTTCTAGGGCGAGAGGAACGAGACGATGGCACGAGATCGCGAACAACGCAGGAAAGGCCCGGCGAACGATCGTCGTCGGGTCCAGAAGAAGAAGGTGTCGATCCTCACCCAGGACAAGATCGACTGGGTCGACTACAAGGACGTCAACCTGCTGCGTCGATTCATGTCCGAGCGGGCGAAGATCCGCGCTCGGCGCGTCACCGGGAACAACGCCCAGCAGCAGCGTGAGATCGCGAAGGCGATCCGGATCGCGCGTGAGATGGCGTTGCTCCCGTACAGCGTGCGTCAGGTGACCCAACGCAGTCGGAGTGGCCGTCGGGACCGGGACCGTCTGGACCCGACCGCGCCGATGCCGACCCCGGATGCTCCGCCTCCCGTGGCGGGCGAGGGCGAAGGCGAGGGCGAGTTGCCCGAGGGCGTCACGCTCGACGCCGGCTCGGAGAACGAGTTCGTCGCCGACGCGACCGACGCTACCGAAGCGGGTGACGCATGAAAATCGTGCTGCGCGCCGACGTCGACACGTTGGGTAAGAAGGGTGACCTCCTCGACGTGGCGCCCGGCTACGCGCGGAACTACCTCGTCCCCCGTGGTCTCGCGATCTTCGCGACCAAGGGCGTGGAGAAGCAGGCCGCGTCGATGCGTCGGAGCCGTGACGTCAAGGACACCCGCGAGCGTGAGAGTGCCCAGGCACTCGCGGCGCGCCTCGCGTCGGTGCCGGTCCAGGTCCCGGCACGCGCCGGTGAGGGCGGCAAGCTCTTCGGATCGGTGACCAACGCCGACGTCGCTGCCGCGATCCAGGCCACCACCGGCGTCGAGATCGACCGGCGCAAGATCAACTTGGCCGAACCGCTCAAAGTGATCGGCCCGGCCGAGGTCGAGGTGTCGCTGCATGGTTCCGTGCGCGTCGCGGTGATGATCGAGGTCGTCGCCGAGTAACCCTGCACTCACTGCGTCTTTCGGAGCACGACCCGTCCCCCGGGGTGGGTCGTTCTTCGCGTGATGGACCAAATCGGGTGCGCGGCCCATCACCTCGGTCTGTCGCACCCTCGGACCACAATGGATCTGTCCACAGCCCTGTGGATGAGATGAGGCCACTGTCCCCAGGTAATTCACACAACTAACGGGGGTTGTCCACTTCCAACCCACAGGCCATTGATGTGACCATGTTCCCCGGGGTCGGTCCGGGGGGAGAGGGTGTTCGAGTGGTGCAGATGAGCGAGGTCGCGGTCCGTCCGGCGATGCCGAGCGGCCGGATCCCTCCGCACAACCTCGAAGCCGAGGAGTCCCTCCTGGGCGCAATGCTCATCTCCCGGGATGCGATCACTGCGGCCGTCGAGGCCCGGGTCGACGCCAGCGACTTCTACAAGCCGGCCCACGGCCACGTGTTCGACGCGGTCTGGTCGTTGTACGAACAGGGCGAGCCGGTCGACCCGGTCACCGTCGCCGAGGAACTGCGGCGGGCCAACCTCCTCGAGGCGCTCGGCGGTAAGGGACTCCTCCTCTCGCTCCAGGCCGCGACTCCCGCGTCCGCGAACGCCGGGCACTACGCGCGCATCGTCGGCGACCTGGCCCTGCTCCGGCGGCTCATCACCGTCTCGGGCGAGATCGCCGAGAGCGCGTACGGCCAACCCGATGACGTCACCGACACCGTGGATCGCGCCGAAGCGATGGTCTTCGAGGTCGCCGAGAAACGCATCTCGGATTCCCTCGTCCGCCTCTTCGACTCGGTCACCGAGACCGTCGACCAGCTCGAGCAGATGTACGGCAACGACGGCGCCATCACCGGTGTCCCCACCGGCTACCTCGACCTCGACCAGCAACTGCTGGGGCTCCAACCGTCGAACCTCGTCATCCTCGCGGCCCGGCCCGGCGCCGGAAAGACCGCCTTCATGCTCGGCGCGGCCGCCAATGTCGCGATGGAGAGCCGGCGGCCGGTCCTGTTCTTCTCGATGGAGATGGGCTCGGTCGAACTCACCAAGCGCATGCTCTCGGCCGAGGCCCGCGTCGACGCCCGCAAGCTCCAGACCGGCAACCTCACCGACGGCGACTGGAGCCGGCTCAACCCGGCCATCAGCCACCTCGGCGAGGCTCCGCTGTTCCTCGACGACAACCCGCACTGCACCGTGATGGAGATGCGGGCCAAGGCCCGGCGGATCAAGGCCCGTTACGGCGACCTGGGCCTGATCGTCGTCGACTACCTCCAGCTGATGAGCTCACCCCGGCGAGCCGAGAACCGCCAGGTCGAGGTCTCGGAGTTGTCCCGGGGGCTCAAGATCCTCGCCCGCGAACTCGAATGCCCGGTGCTCGTCGGCAGCCAGCTCAACCGCCAACTCGAATACCGCCAGGACAAGCGCCCGATGCTCGCCGACCTGCGGGAATCGGGATCCATCGAACAGGACGCGGACGTCGTGATGTTCATCTACCGCGACGACGTCTACAACCCGGAGTCCGAGCAGCGGGGCGTCGCCGAGATCATCGTGGCCAAGCACCGCAACGGCGCCACCGGCACCGCCCGGCTCGCCTTCCTCGACCACATCGTGAAGTTCGCCAACATGGCGCCGGGCGGCAGCTGACCCCTCCTGTCGTGAGGGTTAGAGTGAGCAGCTCCGCAGCCGCTCGTGCTCGCACGTCTTGACGCGACGCACACCTGCCGAGAATGCTCACCTCTCTTCCCATCGAAGGCTCTTGATGTCTGTCCTCCGGGCCCGCCGATGACCCTCGCCGCGCCGGAGTGGGGCAACGTGAACGAGGAGGCGGCGCGCCGGCGGACCTTTGCGATCATCAGCCACCCTGACGCCGGCAAGACGACCCTGACGGAGAAGTTCCTCCTGTACGCCGGCGCCGTCGCCGAGGCCGGGGCGGTCAAGGCGCGCGCCGGTCGACGGCGGGCGACGTCGGACTGGATGGCGATGGAGCAAGAGCGTGGGATCTCGATCACCTCCACTGCGCTCCAGTTCACGTATCGCGACTGCGTGATCAACCTGCTCGACACGCCGGGTCACCGAGACTTCTCCGAGGACACCTACCGCGTGCTCGCCGCCGCAGATGCGGCGGTGATGGTGCTCGACGCGGCGAAGGGCATCGAGGCGCAGACACTCAAGCTCTTCGAGGTATGCCGCGCCCGGAAGGTCCCGGTACTCACGTTTCTGAACAAGTACGACCGACCCGGCCGGGATCCCCTCGAACTCCTGGACGAGATCGAGGACCGGCTCCAGCTCCGGGCGACGCCGGTGACCTGGCCGGTCGGAATCGCCGGCGACTTCCGGGGGGTGATCGATCGCCGCAGCGGTGACTTCGTGCGCTTCACGAGGACGGCGCACGGTGCGACGACCGCACTCGAGCAACGGGTCGACCCCGCGCAGGCGAGTTCTGACGAGGGCGTCGCGTGGGACGACGCGGTCGAGGAGAGCGCCCTGCTCAGTGCCGTGGGCAGCGACTTGAACGTCGGCTCGTTCCTCGCCGCGGAGACCAGTCCGTTGTTCGTCGGCTCCGCGCTCACCAACTTCGGCGTCCGTCACCTCCTCGACGCGGTGGTGGACCTGGCGCCATCTCCGACCGCCCGCGCCGACCGGTCTGGATCCGAACGGCGGGTGGATGCACCGTTCTCCGGCTTCGTGTTCAAGATCCAGTCCAACATGGACCCTGCGCACCGCGACCACGTCGCGTTCGTGCGCGTGTGCTCTGGGCATTTCGAACGCGGAGTGACCGTCACCCACGCGGAGACCGGCCGCACCTTTTCGACCAAGTACGCCGCGTCGATGTTCGGCTCCGACCGCGACACCATCGACGACGCCTACCCGGGCGACGTCATCGGGCTCGTCAACGCCGGCGATCTTCGTATCGGATCCAGCCTCTACGAGGCAGAACCGGTCACCTACCCGCCGATCGCGACGCTCGCACCGGAGCTGTTCGCCCGGGTCAGCGCCCGCAACACCGGCAGCTACAAGCAGTTCCACCGCGGGCTCGAGCAGATGGAGCAAGAAGGCGTCGTCCACGTCTTGCGTGATCCCCGGGGCGATCCGACACCGATCCTTGCCGCCGTGGGCCAGATGCAGTTCGAGGTGTTCGCCCATCGGCTCGAGCACGAGTTCGGCGCGGCCGTCAACCT
>JBDUBS010000133.1:0-4187 GCA_040003875.1 Acidimicrobiia bacterium
GAGGTGACCGATGTCGTCAACGTCGATCGTGGCGGAGCGTACGCGTGCATGCTGGGCGGCGCGGCGCGCACGACGCTGTTCGTCTGCACCGCCGACGCGAGCAACCCGGCCGAGACCGGGAACCTGCGGGGCGCGATCGAGGTGTGCGAAGTCACGGTGCCCGGCGCGGGACTGCCGTAGCGGCACCCGCCCCTCGTTGCGCGCCGCGAAATCCGAGAAGCTGGCAAGCTGGCCGCCATGACCATCAATCGTCGCATCCTGCTCGCCGCCCGTCCCCATGGACTCGTCACCGAGGACTGTCTCGAGCGGGTCGAGGAGCCGGTGCCCACCCCCGCCGAGGGCGAGGTGCTCCTGCAGGTGCGGTCGCTCTCGGTGGACCCGACCAACCGGGTGTGGATGCGCGAAGAGGACTCGTACCTGCCGGCGGTGGAGATCGGGGCCGTGGTCCGAGCCGCGGGTCTGGCGCAGGTGGTGGAGTCCCGCCGCGCCGGCTTCGCGGTCGGTGATCTCGTGCTCGGGATGCCCGGCTGGCAGGACTACTGGCTGCTGACCGAGGGCGACATGGCAAACGTGATCCCGCCCGGGCTCGAGGTCAACGACCTGCTGTCGATTTACGGCAGCACCGGTGTGACCGCGTGGTTCGGGGTCGAGGACGTGTGCGCGCTGCAGGCCGGCGAGGCGTTCGTCGTGTCCGGCGCGGCCGGGGGAGTGGGATCGGTCGCGGGCCAGCTCGCGAAGCTCAAGGGCGCGGGAATCGTGGTCGGTATCGCCGGGAGCGACGACAAGTGTCGCTGGGTGGTCGACGAGCTCGGGTTCGACGCGTGCATCAACTACAAGACCGAAGCCGTCGCAGCCCGGCTGGTGGAGCTGTGCCCCGACGGCATCGACGTGTACTTCGACAACGTGGGCGGCGAGATCCTCGATGCCGCACTGGGGAACCTCGCCATCGGCGCACGAATCGCCGTGTGCGGCGCGATCTCCACGTACAACACGGATCAGCCCGTCGGGATCACCAACACCGCGAACCTGATCATGAAGCGGGCGCGGATGGAGGGGTTCCTGATCCTCGACTACGTCGACCGCTTCATGGAGGCGATCCTCGGGCTCGCGCCACTCGTCGGCGAGGGCAAGCTCAAGTACGCGGTGGAGGAAGTGGACGGACTCGAGCACGCGCCCGAAACGCTGAACCGCCTCTTCACCGGCGACCACACCGGCAAACTCATCATCAAGGTCAGTTCTGGGTCTTAGCTTCTTACCGGGAAACCGTCGTTGCGGATGGTGAGGTAGGTATTCGACTGCACAACGATGCCGCGCCAACGGTCGATCGGTTGGTACGGCAGGGGGCCGGGCTTGCGGGCCGATCCGTACCGGTGCAATCCACCGAAACCGTCGACCACCACGTAGCCCTTGCCGTCGGGCCAGACCGTGAGGTCACGGGCGATGTTCCAGCCGAAGTACGGGCTCTTGTACTTGGGCGCGCCACCGAGTGGCCAGACCGTGCCGAAGCCGTCGAGCAGGTACGCGCCACCGCCGGGTCGGTAGGAGATCGACTTCGCGATGTCCCATCCCTGCCAGTAGGGCAGGCCGGAAACCTTGGGCGCCGAGCCGTAGCGATGGAAACCGCCGAAACCGTCGAGGACCGCGAATCCCTTGCCGTCGGGTGCGACGGCGATGCTCCGGGCGATGTCGAAACCGAAGTACGGACCACCGACCTTCGAGAGCGTGAAGAGCGCCGAGCCGTAGCGATGGACGCCACCGAGGGCGTCGAGGATCACGTACCCGTTGCCGTCCGGCATCGTCGCGATGTCGCGGGCGTAGTCACCGGGGAAGTGCGGGTACCCGTAGGCCGGCGCACCTTCGAAGGCGCTCACGGTCCCGTCGCCCTGCATCACCCAGAAGCCGCCTTGCGGGCGGGCCGCGATGCCGCGCCCGTGGGAATCGAACGCGAGGAGCGGACTCGGCCCCGGCGGCGCGTCACCGTCCATGAACACCTCGGCGACATACATCTGACCGCCGCCGTATGCGATGCCGACCCCGATCCATCGGAACGCCGGGTCGACCATGTTCGCGTAGTGGGGCGCCGAGTTGATCAGGGCCTGATGGATCGAGGGGACGTCGGGACCGCGACCGATGTTCTCGCCGAGCTTGCGCCAGCCGACGGTCACACCGTCGGGGAGATTGGAGTGGCAGAGACAGCCCGTGTCCGCCATGTGCTGCGCCCAGGACTCGGCCTTGGCGGTCAGGACGGCGTGGGTCGTGACCCCGCCGAGGCCGCGCTGGTTCCGCAGGATGTTGACGCGGTTGGCGAGGTCCGCTTCCGCGCCCGGGTCGGCCGCGTGGGCAGATTGGCCCGGGTTGACCGCTAGGACCATGGTCGCCGCGATCACGATGGTCGCGAACTTTCGTCGCATGAGTGCATTCCCTCCACTGCCAGGCGATTCCCGGTCGCTGGCGGTCAGCCGTAACCAGGGGAATCGACGCGTAGGCAGTCAGACTTGAGTACGACAGGGCTCCGCTCCCCGTCGTGGGTCATATGACCCTAGCGACTGCCGGCGGTGCAACGGCGGTCCGCGCCACGGCGTCGACCCATGTCACACCGCGAAATGCCCATATCATCCCGGCCCGGCACCACGGGAAGTGGTCAGGTGAACCAGTTCGGTGGCCTGGTGGTGCCGTCGGCCGGCCTTCAAGCTGACGCCGGCTTGGCCCAATCCGGCGTCGGGACGCCGTCGTGGCGGATCCGGTACCAGACCATGATGCCGCCGATCGGCCCGAGGACGATCACCGCAATCGTGTACTTCCACGACCATTTCATCTCGGGGGTGATCATGATCGTCATCGCACAGAACGTGAGCCAGACCATCCCGTGCACCGATCCGGTGATCGCGCGGCCGGCGGTGTTCGGGACGATGATCCAGAAGGTGAACAGGATCACGTAGGTGACCGACTCGACGAACGCGGTCACGGACAACGCCCGCGCTTTGCGCTCCAACTCGGTGGTCGGGTCATCGGCGAAATCGGGCACGGCGCGAGCGTAGGACGCGACCGGGGGCGACACGAGATCGGGCAACTCGCAGTCGTGACGACGCCAGACCTGCGAGCATGCCGGACCATGGAGGTGGTACTCGAGGCCCGGGGTTTGGTGAAGGACTACCGCCGGTCGCGCGCAGTCGACGGCCTCGACCTCGTCGTCCACACCGGCGAACGGGTCGCGTTGCTCGGCCCCAACGGGGCGGGCAAGACCACCACCCTCCTGATGCTGCTCGGTGTCGTCACTCCCGACGCCGGTTCGGTCCATGTGGGCGGTCGACCGATCGCCGGCGACCGTTCACACGCCGCGGAGGAAGTGGGGTTCGCGGCCGGCTACCTGCCGCTGGCGGAACGCCTTCGCGTGCGTGAGTACCTCCGGCTCTACGGGAATCTCTACGGTCTCGCCCATCCCGACGCGGCCATCGACGCCGGGCTGGCGCGGTTCAGGGTCGACCACCTCGCCGACGCCATGGGGACGGAGTTGTCGTCGGGTCAACGCACCCTCGTCGGCATCGTGAGGGCCACGCTGCACCGACCGCGGCTCTTGGTGCTGGACGAGCCGACCGCGTCGCTCGATCCGGACGTGTCCCGTCGGGTTCGCGAGGGACTCCGGGCGATCTGTGACGAGGACGGCACCGCGCTCGTGGTCACCTCGCACGACATGGCCGAGGTCGAGCGACTCTGCGAGCGAGTCGTGTTCATCGCCGGCGGACGGGTGGTCGCCGACGGCACGCCCGCCGATGTCGCCGACCGGTTCGGGCACTCCGATCTCGAGGGTGTGTTCCTCCACCTGGCCGACGAACGCACTAGTGGCGGGTCGACAAGCGCGGAGACCGGGCGATGACCGCCACCGTGCCCCGTCCCGAACGCGTGCACGGTCTTGCGCTGACGTGGCTTCGGATGCGGGCGGTCGCGCGCCGTCATGCCTACGTGTTGTTGCGGAGCCCCCATCGCCTCTTCGACGTCACCCTCTGGCCCCTCGTCGACGTCCTGCTGTTCGGTGCGCTCGCCACTTATGTGGCGCGCGGACATCCGACGACCGGTGGGAAGGCAGCGGGCTATCTCATCGCAGGCATCGTGCTCTGGCACGTCGTGTACCAATCGCAGATCTCGGTCAGTACCGGGCTCCTCGAGGAGACGTGAGTCGAAACCTCCTG
>JBDUBS010000179.1:0-4175 GCA_040003875.1 Acidimicrobiia bacterium
CCGGATTGTTCGGAACGTTCTTCGAACTTGTCGTCGGTGCGGGCGGAGCGCTCTTCGACGCCGAGCGCCGGCCCACGATGGCGACCCCGGAGTCCGAGTGGGCCATCGCGACGTTGTGCCGGCTCGCGGCCCGCGCCCCGGTCGATCTTCCCGACTGGCACTACGACGACGTCGACCGTGCATTGCTCGAGGGTCGCGTCGACGCGGCCGCGGCCTGGCCGGGAGGATGGGCTGCCATTCGGGACTCCGATCTCGCCGCCGACCTCGCGCCGTTCCGGTACCCCGCCGGAACGGTCCGCCGCGTGTCGTACTCCGGGTGTCACGCCTGGGCGATTCCGAAGACCTGTGGCGATGTCGACCGCGCTTGCGCGCTTGTGACCGAACTCCTCGGCGCGGACGCGCAGTCGCTCGACGCCTCGGGCGGGAACCTGTGCGCGCACCTCGACGCGCTGGCCGCGGTTCCGCCGGTGAGCCACACCGATCGCCGGCGCCTCGAGCTCACCCGCGCGACCATCGACGACGCGATGATCACCTATCCCCCGCTCGTCCACTTCCCGGAAATCGAGGACGCGGGTTGGTCGGCGATCCACGGCGCGTTGATCGGCGACGTGTCGCCGCGGGACGCCACCCTCGCCATCCAGCGCGCGGCTACCGCGGCGCGAGGTCGTGATTGAGCAGAGCCGCCTCGGCCGCTCGAAGACCCTCGGGAATCTGCATCGGCCGGCGAGCGGCGATGTCGAACGCGAGATTCACGACCTCGAAGGTGGTGAGCAGTTCTTCGCGGTCGACGTCGTAGGCCCACATGATGTTGTGCATCACCTTGTCGGCCAGACCGATGACCGCACTGAAACTCTGGATGTGATCGCCGACTCGCGGAAGCCGACGGATCCGCATCCGCGTCTCCATCGACGCCCACCCCATGCGCTCCCCGTTCGGACCCTCGTGGAGCAACTCCGGGAAGCGACCTTCGATCGGCTCCCCGGCCCAGACCAGCGCAGCCGCCATGGTCGGCAGGTACGCACCGTCGGCGTCGCACTCCTCCGGCGTGACATCGCGCACCTTGCGGATCGCGAGCGCCCGGGACCGGAGATCGGCCAGGGTCGGCGCGCTGGCCACGGGATCCGTTTCCAACGAGATGGTGCGGGTCGCGCCGCGCCGCGGGATTTCGATCACATCGGCCCGAGCGCGGGCTACGACCGCGGCAGGCAACGCGCGGTCGGGGAGATCGATGCAGACGCGGTGCACGAACGTGGCGGCCAGCACGTCGGCCGCGTCGACGAGTTCGTGGTAGAGGCGAACCCCGTCGACCGTCACCCCGAGCACGCCACTGCGCACCGTGAGGTGCGCGCCGAGGAGCTGCTCCCGATGGTGGCGGGTGTAGAGGTCGACGGCGCGCACGGCGTGAGGCGTCTCCCCGAGCAGGCTCGCGACCATCGCGCGTGTTCCTGCGGCCGCGTTCACGCCGTAGTACCGGACGTTCATGTGGCCGAGATGATCAATCTGATCGTCGGTGACCACGCTGCGATTCGTGACGGTCAGGGCTGGCGTCGTGGATGGCATGGACCGGCGATCCTCCCCGCGCCGAGCGCGCCGCGGCAAACCCACCCCACCCCCGATACCCACCGCTTGTCATCGACGAGACGCTGAGCGTCCTCAGGGTGACAAACGCTGCAGGAGTCCGGACGCGGTAGAACACGCTGATGGCAACCCACGAGCGCGAACTGACGGGACCGGTCGACCTCTGCCTGCCGGACGGCAGCGCGCTCGATCCCGCGGCTCGAGGCTGGTCACGGTTCCCGCTCCATCGTGCCAATCTCGCCGGGCGCTTCGGGACCAACAAGCGGTGGGACTACTGGGCGGTACTGGCCGGCGATCTCGTCGTCTCCGCGGTGTACTCCGACATCGACCACCTCGGTCTCGCCGACATCTGGTGGGTCGATCTCGTCACCGGCGAGCGCGGCGGTCACGCCATCGTGGTCGAATCCGACGCAGTGTCGCTGCCCGACGTCGCCGGCACCGCCCCGCTCGTCATCGATCGTGACGGTCTCGATCTCGCGATCACCGACGACGACACTGGCACCACCTTGCGCGCCACCTGGACCGAAGCCGACGGGCGCGAGGGCGCGCTCGATGTGCGCGTCGACCTCCCAACCGGTCACGAGTCGGTCAACGTGGTGATCCCCTGGGATGACCAGACGTTCAACTTCACGTCGAAACACCAGGCGCGACCGGCGACCGGGTCGCTGACCGTCGGCGACCGGCGCTGGGCCATCGGCGATGCAAACCCCGGTGGAGCATGGGGCGTGCTCGATGTCGGCCGCGGGCGGTGGCCGGCACGGATCGCGTGGAACTGGGGTGGCGGTGCGGGGCGCGCTGACGGCCATGTGATCGGGCTCCAGATCGGTGCCAAGTGGACCGAGGGCACCGGCTTCACCGAGAACGGACTGATCGTCGACGGTCGTGTGACCAAGCTCGGCCGTGAGTTGGCATGGAACTACGACTGGGACGCACCCATGGAGCCGTGGCACGTTCGTGATCCCGGTGGTCAGCTCGACATGGTCCTGACCCCGCGCTTCGACAAGTACACGCTGGTCGGTGACGGCGGCGAGTGGGGCAGTGAGGTTCACCAGGTCTTCGGAACCTGGACCGGGCGCCTCCGGACCGACGACGGTGTCGACCTCGACTTCGCCGATCTCCAGGGGTTCGCGGAAGAGGCCCGTCAGCGCTGGTGACGGCCGACGCGGCCCGACGTCAGGTGGTGGTTGCCTCGTCGGCCGTGGGACCCGTGCACAGCCGGGTGGCGACGATGCCGGCAACGATCAACGCGATACCCACCGATTCGGGCGAGCCCCCGGCGGAGAGCACCACGATGCCGGTGATCGTGATCCACGGCATCACCGTCGCCAGGAAGTTGCGCACCGTCGGCACTGCTTCCGACCGACCGTCGCGGATCGCCTCGAGCCGGGCCGGGTACCAGATCGTGAACTGCGCGGCGACGATCAACGGGAGCGTCTGGATGATCCATCCGGTCCAGATGTTGTTCGGGTTGTGCAGCACCGCGTCGCCGACCAGACCGGACACGGCCTCGATCGCGAACGCGACCACCCACACCCAGGTGATCAAGTAGTTGACCCGGAGGAACTCGGGCGTATGCCAGTACTCCTTGGGCGTGTCCTCTCGCGCGTATTGCAACGTGAATGGAATCCGGATGAGTACGGAGCCGAGCGCGATTGCGAGCACTGCGACGTTGGCGACCTCGCCGCCCCATGCCTCGAGCCATGTCCGCAGCGTCGGACCGGCGAACGCCACCACGATCGCGAGTCCCGCGAAATACGCGACGTCCGAGTATTCGAAGATTTTCGGACTGGCGCCACGGATCCAGTTGAGCGACAGGATCACGACTGCGAAGCCGAGCGCGACGCCCGCCGAGAGTTCGAGGCGCCCTTGGCCCTCGACGAGCGAATACAGGATCCACGGGCTCAACCCGACCAGCGGGTTCGCGAGGATCCCGTCCAGGACCGACCCGGCACGTTCCGCGAGCGGAACCGACCCATCCTGTTCGGTGTCGGGTGGAGTGCGGTCGACAGTGTGGGTCAAGGTCATGACAGACGCTTCGCCTTCCGGGGCCGGGTATCGAGATCACATCGACGGCAGTCGGCGGCGGCTTGAGGCCGACCGCGCGGAGTGTTCGGGCGACCGGACCTCCCGGTCCTGGTGACCACTACGTTGCAGCCCATGACGAATCCGGAAATGCCATACCGCCGCCTCGGGCGCTCGGGACTCAAGGTCAGCGCCCTCTCCTTCGGGAGCTGGGTCTCCTTCGGCACGCAACTCGACGTGGGCGCGGCACGAGAGTGTCTGGCCGCGGCGTGGGATGCCGGGGTCAACTTCTTCGACAATGCCGAGGCCTACGCCGGCGGCGAATCCGAACGCCTCATGGGTTCGGCCATCGGCGAGTTGGGCTGGGCGCGCGAGACCTACGTGGTGTCGTCCAAATTCTTCTGGGGACTGACCGCCGGTGTGAACACGCGGAACACCCTCAACCGCAAATACCTGATGCACGCGATCGACGGTTCGCTCGAGCGGTTCGGCCTCGACTTCCTCGACGTCGTGTACTGCCACCGTCCCGACCCCGACACACCCGTCGAGGAGACCGCCGAAGCGATGTCCGACAT
>JBDUBS010000728.1:0-4172 GCA_040003875.1 Acidimicrobiia bacterium
TCCGGTGTCGTCCACCTGGTGCATCACCGGGTAGATGAACGTGCTCCCCGGGACACCCATCACCGGGATCCGCCCGATCGCGTCGGCCGCAGCCGCCACGGAACCCCCACCGGTGGTGGGCCGGGTCGAGATCCAGTCGAGACGCAGTTGCGGGGAGCGGCCGAGCTCCCGCGCGAGCGGGCGGAGCAACCCCATGGTGGCCTCGCCTCGCGGTGCGAGCCGAGGGAACAGGTACAGGAAGATCGCACCGTGGGCCGCCGCCGCGAGCGACGGCAACACCGCGGCGCCGAGCAGCGGAGCCAACTCGTCGGGTCGAGCGGTGGCCGCGAACCACTGGGACCACCGGTCGACCGCTTCCAGGTCCGCGGCTCCGAGGGCGCCGGCGAGTTCGGCGGCGCAGGTCGCAGCATCGGCGGTCGGAGTGGGGGCGGTGGTGAGATCCGCGGCCGGTTCGGCTTCGTACTCCGCGAGGATCGCGACGAGCCGGAGCCGAGCGAGTGCGCGACCCTCGGCCCGGACCCACGGCAGCAGCGTCGCGCGCGCGAGCAACTCCAGCGGGGCATGGAGGATGAACGAGTTCGCCGGTTCTCGGCGGGGAATCTGGACCCGGTCTGCGATCGCCTGCACCAACTGCACATCGGAGAGACGCGAACCTCCCAACGCCTCGTAGAGCTCGGACGGCCTGGCCGTTCTGGGCGTGACGGTCGACATGCGAGGTAGACTAAAACGTGAAGTCAACTTTATGTCAAGCACCACCCCAAGTCGCGCAGTCGCGGAAGGACGGGATGGACGAGCGGGCGTTGAGCATCGGTGAGGTCGCGAACCGGACCGGCATTGCGGCCTCGGCGCTGCGTTACTACGAGCGCGAGGGACTGATCGCGTCGACCCGGACCGACGGTGCCCAACGGCGCTACGACCGCGACGTGTTACGCCGGCTCGCGTTCATCAGGGTGGCCCAGACCGTCGGCCTCGGCCTCGACGAGATCCGGGAGGCGCTGGCCACCCTGCCGCAGGAACGCACGCCCACGAAGGCCGACTGGGACCGAATCGCGCGGGCGTGGCGGCCGCGCCTCGACGACCAGATCGCGTCGCTGATCCGCCTACGTGACCAACTCGGCGACTGCATCGGCTGCGGGTGCCTGTCGCTGCGGGCCTGCGCGCTGTACAACCCCGAGGACCGAGCGTCACACCTCGGTTCGGGTCCGCGGTTCCTGCTCGGCGACCTCCCCACGGACCTCGGGGCGGCCTGACAGACTCGGCCGATGCCGCCCCAACTCGATCTCACCTACGACGGTCCGATCGCGACGATCACCAATCAGAACCCGGAGGCCCACAACGCGTTCGACGACGCGATGGACCTGCAACTCTTCGACGCGCTGGCCGAGCTGAAGACCCGCAAGGACGTACGCGCGATCATCTGGCGGGGCGAGGGCAAGTCGTTCTCGTCGGGCCGCGACGTCTCTTCCATCGGCAACAACCGGAGCGAACTCAGCCACCACGAGTTGATGCGTCGCGGGCATCGCGGGATCCAGCAGGTCTGGGACCTCGACGCGCCGATCATCGTGGCCCACAAGGGCTGGACGATGGGGGGCTCGTTCCAACGGGCCATGCTGTGCGACATCCGCATTGCCGCCGAGGGCGCGCGTTTCCGCCTCCCGGAACTCACCTACGGCGTGATCCCGGACACCGGCGGGATGGGCGCGTTGTTCCAGATGGTCGGGCACGGACTCACGAGCGACCTCGTCCTCACCGGCCGGATCCTCTCGGCGGAAGAGGCGCTGACCCACGGCATTGTTTCTCGCATCGTGCCGCTCGAGGATCTCGACGCGACGGCACGCGAGATCGCCGACCAGATCGCGAGCCAACCCACGGTGTCGGTCAAGATGGCCCGCTCGATCATTCGCAACCTCGCCGTGCCGGAACTCCGCAGTTCGATGGACGAGGAGATGATCGGTCAAACCTTCATCAGCCGCAGCGACGACATGGCCGAGTTCCGCGCCGCGAGGGCAGAGGATCGCGCGCCCGATTACACCGGAAGCTGACCGAGGGACCACATGACCGACGATCTCCAAGGACTGCCGTATCCGCCGGCAGTCGGCGCGAGTGCCCTGCCCGCCGACACCTATCGCGGTATCCCCGTCGTCGTCACCGGAGCCGGCACCGGTCTCGGCAAGGCGATCGCCGGCGAATTTGCCCGGACCGGGGCGAGCATCGTGATCGCATCGCGCAAGCCCGAACACCTTGCGGCGGGCCTGGCTGCGATCGAGGCGATCGGCGCGCCGGTGCTCACGGTGGAGTGCGACATCCGCGATGCCGATTCCATCGCGGCGATGTTCCAGTCGGCGACGGATGCGTTCGGGCTCCCGCAGGTGCTGGTCAACAATGCGGCGGCGAACTTCCCGGTGCCCGCAGAGGACATGTCGCCCAATGCATGGCGGACCGTCGTCGACATCACGCTGACCGGCACCTACCTCTGCAGCCGCGAGTTCGCGCGCCGTCACCTCGACGCGCGGACCCCGGGGTCGATCATCAACGTCGGCGCGTCGTACGCGTGGACGGGTGGACCGGGATTCGCGCACTCCGCGGCGGCAAAGGCCGGGGTGAAGAATCTCACCGAAACCCTGGCCGTGGAGTGGGGTCCGTACGGGATCCAGGTCAACGGACTCGTCCCCGGTCTCTTCCCGCACACCGACATGACCGCCGATATCCAGTCGAATCTCGAACGCACCCACGACAAGGACCCGTGCCAACCGGCGCTACGGGTCGGTCAGACCCAGGAACTCGGATGGGCGGCGACGTTCCTCGCGTCCCCGTACGCGCGCTTCATCTCGGGCCACACCCTCGTGGTCGACGGCGCCAACTGGCAGCGACGCTCGTTGACCAATCCCGCCGTGGTCAGCGTGCGCGACCAGATGGGTCGCGGACCGTTCTCCCTCGACGGCTGACCCGCCGCGCCGCGTGGCCGAGACGCGTCAGGGACGTCGGCCCATCACGTCGAGGAGACGCATCTGGAGCGGCGCGTCCTCGGCGACCGTGCCGCTCGGTCCCTCGCCGAACACACCGATGCTCCCGATGATCGGGACCATCGGCTGGATGGCGTCCCAGACGTGGGTCACCAACTCGTCGGGGAGCGTCTCGTCGGCACCGATCGCACGGGCGAGGTCCCACGCGTGGAGTGCATAGTCGCCGATCCGGAATCCCAGGAGCACCGTGCCCGGGAAGTCCCCCGCGGGGTGGGCGCAGGTGCGCTCGAGCGCACCCTCCTGTGAGAACGCACGCGCCTGGGCGTCGGCCACCTCGGTGAACGTGGCTCCGACATCGTCGGGGAACGGTTCGGACGCGAGGATTCCGACCGCGTCCTCACGCGAACACCCGTCGACCAGCGCGGCCGCCATGCGGGTACCGCCGAGCACGTGCACGACGAGGTCCCGCACGTTCCATTCGGCACACGGAGTGGCGCGATCCCAGTCGCCCGGACCGACCGCCCGCAGTCGCCGTTCGAATTCGGTGCGCGCGACGCCGAGCGCGGTGAACTGGTCCATCCGCGCACCCTACGCGCCGGCATGCCCGTTCGCGCGGACACGCCGGCGGGTCGACGACCTCAGTCGGCGACGCGCGTGAGGGTGTTGCCGTCCTTGTGCGCCATCTCCTCGCCGAGGCGCGAGATGTACACGTCCATGCTCTCCTGGTACGACCAGGTGTCCTCGCCCACGTCGATCGTGATCTCGAACCGCCGGGTACTGGCGTGTTCCTCGACGTGCGGGTTCTGGAGCACTCCGAAACAGTCCGCACCGCCGAGCGCGCAGTTCAGCGTGAACGACTTCGCGTCGGCCGCGACTACACCACCGGCCAGGAGCACCGTGGCGCGCGGCACCATCACGCAGCGGTAGATCTCGCTGCGCACCGAGTCCCACATCCAGTACCCGATCTCGGTGTGAAACGGGTCGTCCTCGCCGTCGCGCCACGCGGCCATGCGGTAGTCGAGCCCGAACAGCTTCTGGTGGCCGTTGTCGACCGGTCCGAAGGGAACCAGGGTGACCTTTTCCCGATACGGGGTGTCACCGATCTCACCGTCCGCATTGTGGTACGAGACGTCGAGCCCTTTCGAGCCCTCCCAGGTGCCGGCGAGGCCGGCGAGGGGTCCGAGTTCTTGAGGGGTCGGTGCGGGCATC
>JBDUBS010000632.1:0-4171 GCA_040003875.1 Acidimicrobiia bacterium
CCGGACCGGTCTGTTCGTCGGTGGCGCGGTCACTGTGCTGCTCGCGGGCACGGGTGCGTGGTTCCTGGCGGCACTCGCGCTCCGCCCGGTGGATCGAATGCGCAAGCAGGCGGCCACGATCTCGGAGCACGATGCAGACCGGCGCCTCCCGATTCCGCGCACCCACGACGAGATCGCGCACCTCGGCACGACGATGAACGCGCTTCTCGAACGCCTGCAGGGCGCCCTCGCCCAACAACGCGCCTTCGTCGCCGATGCCAGCCACGAGCTCCGCACCCCGCTCGCCGTGCTTCGCACCGAACTCGAGCTCGCCGGCCGACCCGAACGCGACCTCACCGAGCTCCGCGGCGCGATCGCAGAAGCGGCGATCGAGACCGAACGGCTGTGCCAGCTCACCGATGAGTTGCTGTTCCTCGCCCGCCACGACGAGCAACGCATCGGCCGAACCAAGGAACTCCAGCCGATATGGCCCCTTCTCGACCGTGCCGCCACCTCCGCCCGGACCTACGCCTCGACGAGCGGCATAACGATCCACCTCGACGCCGACCGTTCGCTGATCGCCCCGGTCGTGCTCGACGACCTGCGCCGCGCCATCGACAACCTCCTCACCAATGCCGTCCGCCACGCGCCGGCGGGCTCGACGATCGAGCTTTCGGCCAGCACGGTGCCGGAACAACTCTGCATCGTCGTACGCGACCACGGCCCCGGGTTCCCGCCTGAGTTCATTCCCCACGCGTTCGAACGCTTTCGTCGGGGCGACACCGTTCGCAACCGCAACGACGGCGGGTCCGGGCTCGGCCTCGCCATTGTTCGTGCGGTGGTCCGAGAACACGGCGGCGTCGTCGAAGCGGCGAACCACCCCGACGGTGGTGCCGAGATCCGAGTGCGACTCCCGCTCGCGCCCTGACCGGGCGCCGGCAGAAGATGTGCGTCCTCTCATCTGGCTCACACGGTCACACAAGTCGCGTTCCTGCAGAGTGGGGCCTCCACCCCCGAACAACGGAGACACGACCATGAAGATGAAGGACAAGCTCATCGGCGCAGGAGCAGTGCTGCTCGCCTTCGGCGGACTCGGCGCTGCGGTCGCTGCGGCGTCGCCATCCGCAACGGTGCCGCCTCCCGCCGTTCAAGCCCCGGCGACCAAGACGACCACGACGACGGAGCCAACCAAGGCGACCGACACGGACCAGGTCCAGGAAGGCGACCAGACCACCCCGGACGTCGCGGGCGCGACGGACAAGCCCGACGCGAACGAGAAGGCTGACGGCACCGAGAGCGCCACCGATGCGGACGGTCCCGGCGGCCACGCCGACCCTCCGGGCCAGGTCGACAACCAGCAACCGGGAACGAAGTAGCGCCTCCGCCAACGCAGGTCGGGCCGGTTCGCATCGAGTGCGGACCGGCCCGAGTCGTCGCGGTCCACTCGTCGCGGTCCACACGTCCGGCGGCATACCCTCGTGCGGTGGGGAACTCCGGCGCCGTGGTCGAAGTCGAGGTGGGCGAACGCGAGGTGCGGATCAGCAACCCCGACCGGGTCTACTTTCCGGCGCGGGGCGAGACGAAGCTCGATCTCGTCAACTACTACCTGAGCGTGGGTGACGGGATCGTGCGGGCGCTCTCCGAGCGGCCCTGCATGCTGCACCGATACCCGAAGGGCGTGGCGGGTGAGAAGGTGCACCAGAAGCGACTCCCGGCCGGCGCGCCGCCGTGGATCGAGACCGTGCGGGTGGACTTCCCGCGGTACGGCCGGCACGCGTACGAACTCTGCGTCACCGAGCTCGCCAGTGTCGTCTGGGCAGTTCAGATGTCGACGGTCGAGTTCCACCCATGGAACTCGCGGCGGGCTGACACCGAGGCGCCCGACGAGTGGCGCATCGACCTCGACCCGATGCCCGACTGCGACTTCGCCCGGGTGCAGCGGGTCGCCGGCGTGGTCCACGGGATCCTCGACGAGGTCGGTGCCGTCGGCTGGCCCAAGACCTCGGGCGGGCGCGGGTTGCACGTATACGTTCGGATCCGGCCCGATCACGGGTTCACCGACGTCCGTCGCGCCGCGCTCGCGTTCGCACGCGAGGTCGAGCGTCGTGTGCCGGACGACGTGACAACCGCATGGTGGCGCAAGGATCGTGACCCTGATCTCGTCTTCGTCGATTACAACCAGAACGCGCGGGATCACACGATCGCGGCGGCCTACTCGGTGCGCGGAAGCCCCGAGGGCGTGGTATCGGCGCCGTTGCGATGGGACGAGGTCGCAGACGCTCAGCCGGGTGACTTCACCATTGCGACGATGCCGTCGCGATTCGCCGACCTCGGCGACCTTCACGCGGGCATCGACGACGCCGGGTTCGATCTGGCACCGCTGCTCGAGTGGGCCGAACGTGACGAGCGCGCCGGCGCCGACGACCCGGGTGGGCCCGACGAGTGACCACGGGCAATGCGCACGACCTCCAGTACGAGGTCGATGGGGTGCGCCGCCGGTCGGTGGACGTCACGCCGATCGTGATGCGCGCTCGATCGGTGCGGAGGGCGTCGAGGTGATCTGCACGATCTCGTCCACGATGACCGGCCACAGGGGGCGCGGCAAGTCGTGACCCATACCGGAAAATCCGACGAACCTCGACCCCGGTATCGCCCGAGCGATGGCGAGGCCGCCGGTAGGACTGACGAGCGGATCATCGAGGCCGTGCATCACCAGCGTCGGAACCTCCAGCCGACGCAACTTCGCGGTGCGGTCCGGCTGCGCGACCACCGCTGCGAGTTGGCGCCGGTAGCCGGCCGGATCGTACGAGCGGTCGTAGCTCGCACCGGCGACCTCGCCGAGGCGAACCTCGTCGAAGGGAAACCCGGGTGACCCGATGAGGCGGTAGGTGGCGATCGAGTCCTCGACCGCCACGTCCCGGTTGGCGGCTGGTCGACGTCGGGCCAGGTGGAGCGCGACACGGGGGTCTGCGTACCCGACGAACCTGCTGCCGGTCGAGGTCATGATGAGCGTGAGCGTGCCGATGCATTCCGGATTCCGGATCGCGACCATCTGGGCGATGAAACCACCCATCGACACGCCGACGAGATGCACCGGACCGAGGTCGAGTCGGTCGATCAGCCCGACGACGTCGTCCGCCATGTCGTCGATGCGATAAGCAGGCCGTCGCCGGAGAATGTCGAAGAGCGACGGGCTGCCCTGCTCGTGGAGATGGGTCGACTCACCGACGTCGCGGTTGTCGAACCGGACGACGAATCGTCCGGCGGCTGCGAGTTCCTCGCAGAAGTCGTCCGCCCATGCGAGGCGCTGCGTTGCGAGACCCATGACGAGTACCACGGCAGGATCGGTGCGATCTCCGAACGTGTCATACGCGATGTCGATGCCGTTTGCGTGCAGAGTGTCGGACAACACATCAGCTCCATTCGGAAGAGTCGGTTCGGACACATTCTCGCGCCGCTGGTTCCTACGTCGCGTTCTGCAATATCGTCGCCGCCATGCACAGCGGTATGGGCATGGGGAAAGATCCGACCGCGGCACGAACGCGCCACCGTGGCGGGAGCCACCCGGTGATGGTCGCGGCCGCCGTCGCGGTGATCACACTCGCGGGCTGCGGGAACTGCGGATCAAGCGCGACGGCAGCTCGACGCGCGGAGGTCGAGGCGCGTGGCGCCACGATCATGCCCTTCGACCTGCAGCGCACGACCCACGTCTTCCGCTCCGATGCGACCGGTGGCGTCCAGCTCGTAGTCGCGAAGGATCCTCACGACGAGGTCCAGATCGCGCTCGTCCGCGCCCACCTGCGTCGGGAAGCGCGCCGATTCGCCTCCGGGAACTTCACCGACCCGATGGCGATCCACGGCATGACCATGCCCGGCATCGCCCGGCTCCGCCTTGGCTTCGATCGGATCGACGTGACCTTCGCCACCCTCCGGCGGGGCGCACGCATCCGGTACGCGACCACGGAAGCGGCTCTGGTCACGGCATTGCACGACTGGTTTGACGCGCAGCTCACGGACCATGGCGCTCACGCACGCGGATGAGCGTCGAATCCTGAGGACCCGGAATCCTGAGGACCCGGAATCCTGAGGACCCGGAATCCTGAAGACGCGGAATCCTGAAGACGCGCCGGCACCGGATCACCAGAGGTTCATGCCGAATGGATGATCGAGGCCACCGTTGCTCCGCGCTCGC
>JBDUBS010000197.1:0-4132 GCA_040003875.1 Acidimicrobiia bacterium
CTGCTCGACCAGACGGCGTGACGCTCGGTGCCTCACCACTGAAGCGTTTGTCACGTTGAGGACGGAGAGCGCGTTCAAAGTGACAAACGCTCGGGAGTCGGAGGCCGTCGGAGCGATCGGTAGGCTGCGCGACATGAGCGAGGCGTCGACCATCTCGAACCGGCAGTGCACCCGTCGACCGGGGCCCGAGCGGGCCGGCCCGCCGGTCGAGGAGTGGAAATGACGAAGACCCGGGTCCCTGCCGTCGAAGGTTGGTTCACGCTCGGCGACGAGCCTGCGTTGCTCGCCAGCCGGGGCGCAGAAACCGGCAGCTACTTCTTTCCGAAGAACCTCGCGTTCTCCCGGAACCCGGCGGCGCCCACCGAAGATCTCACCGAGGTCGAGCTCTCGCGTCGCGGCCGCGTCTGGTCGTGGACCACCAACCACTACCAGCCGCCCGCGCCGTACATGGCGGCCGATCCGTTCGTGCCGTACACGGTGGTGGCGGTCGAACTGGTCGAGGAACAGATGGTGGTGCTGGGCCCGCTCGACCCCGATGCCGATCCGTCGACGCTCGGCGTGGGCACCGAAGTCGAGCTCGCGCTCGGAACGCTCTACGAGGACGACGACCACGAGTACGTCGTGTGGCAGTGGAAGCCGGTGGAAGTGGCATGAGTGAGGCGTTGCGGTTCGTCGTACCGGCGAAGCTCTCGCCGAGCGGGGCCCGACCGGCCCGGCCCGCAGGCCCAAGAGGGGAAATGGCATGAGTCACGACATCGCGGTGCTCGGGGTGGGGATGCATCCCTGGGGCAAGTGGGGCAAGAACTTCGTGGAGTACGGCGTGGTCGCGGCGCGCGCCGCCCTGGCCGACGCGGGGGTCGACTGGCGGGACGTGCAACTCGTCTGCGGTGCCGACACCGTTCGCAACGGCTACCCGGGCTACGTCGCCGGAGCCACCTTCGCCCAGGCCCTCGGTTGGCAGGGTGCATCGGTGTCGAGTTCGTACGCCGCGTGCGCGAGTGGTGCCACCGCGCTCAACGCGGCGCGGGCGCAGATCCTCGCGGGCATGGTCGACGTCGCCATGGTCATCGGTGCCGACACCACGCCGAAGGGTTTTCTCGCACCCAACGCAGGCGAGCGCGGCGACGACCCCGACTGGCTCCGGTTCCGACTCCTCGGCGCGACGAACCCCACCTACTTCGGCATGTACGCCCGCCGGCGCATGGAGCTGCACGGCGCGACCCAGGACGATTTCGCCGCGGTCAAGGTGAAGAACGCCAAGCACGGCTTCGAGAACCCGTACGCCCGGTTCCGCAAGGAGGTGACGCTCGCGGAGGTCGCCGCGTCACCGATCGTCTCCGACCCCTTGCGCCTCCTCGAGATCTGCGCCACCTCCGATGGTGCGGCCGCGCTCATCGTGTGCAGCATGGACTACGCGAAGTCGCACGGCATCGCGGATCCGGTCCGGGTCGCCGGGGTGAGCACCGTGACCCCGAGTTATCCCAACACCTTGATCGACATGCCCAACTTTGCCACCGACTCCGCCTTCGGCGTGGCCGAACCCGAGCGGGGCTTCCGCGATTCGATCGCGTACTCCGCGTACGAGCAGGCGGGGGTCGGGCCCGAGGATCTCGACCTCGCCGAGGTGTACGACCTTTCCACCGCCCTCGAACTCGATTGGTACGAGAACATCGGACTCTGCAAGCCCGGCGAGGCCGAGCGTTTGGTGCGTGACGGCGACACCGCCATCGGTGGCCGCATTCCAGTCAACGCCAGCGGCGGTCTCGCGTGCTTCGGTGAGGCCGTCCCGGCTCAGGCCATCGCACAGGTATGCGAACTCACGTGGCACCTGCGGGGCGAGGCTGGTGCCCGGCAGGTGGACGGAGCCCGGGTGGGCCTCACCGTGAACCAGGGCCTCTTCGGCCACGGCAGCTGCGTCATCGTCAAGAAGTAGGGGACCGAGCACCCTCGGTGACGGCCCGGACAATTTCCGGCCGGCAGGATTACTCGCACGACCGATGGGTATTGGTTGCCCCGAGGCGTGACGGTGCGTGGCTCTGTTGGTTCCCCCAGCGCTCGCGGAGCCACGCACCCGCCTCAGCCCTCCGGCCCTTGCGTCGCCGGGCTCCTCGCGGGGACCTCCGCTGTAGTGTCCACCGCCGTGCTCCGGCCACCCTCCGTGAAGGGTGGCGGACCTCCGCAAACTCTCCGGCCGTGAGGAATCTCAAACGATGGAATGGAACTTCGCCGACCTGATCGAGGGCGTCGCCGACGTTGCGCCCGATCGGACCGCGGTCATCTGCGGCGACCGTCGCTACACCTACGCCGAACTCGACGACCGGAGCACTCGGCTGGCGAACCACTTGCTCGCCCACGGCGTGAAGACCGGTGACCACGTCGGGGTCTACGCCTACAACGGGCCCGAGTGGGTCGAGGCGATGTTCGGCATCTGGAAGGCCCGGGCGGTGCCGATCAACGTGAATTACCGCTACGTCGAGGCGGAACTCGCGTACCTCTTCGACAACGCCGATCTCGCCGGCCTCGTCCACGGTCGGGAGTTCGTCCCGCGGATCGCCGCGGTCGCGGACCAGTGCCCGAAGCTCCGCGTCTTCGTCTCGATCGAGGACGGTACCGACGAGGACCTCACGTCGATCGGTGCGGTGGAGTACGAGACCGCCCTCAGCGAGGCGTCGGCGACGCGGTACGACGAGCCGCGCAGCCCGGACGATCTCTACATCCTCTACACCGGTGGCACCACTGGCATGCCGAAGGGCGTCATGTGGCGCCAGGAGGATTTCTTCCACTCCACCATCGGTGCGCTCATGGGCGGCGGCGCCGCAACGGAGTCGCCCGCGGCCGTCATGGAGATGGCGAAGAACGGTGGCACTGTCGTCGGGTTCCCGGTCGCCCCCTTGATGCACGGCGCCGCGCAATGGGTTGCGCTCATGCTCCTGCTCCAGGGCAACACGCTCGTGGTCAGCAACCAGAAGAAGATGGATCCGCACGAGGTGTGGCGCACCGTCGAGCGCGAGAAGGTGATGTCGATCAGCCTCGTGGGCGACGCAATGGCCCGCCCGCTGATCGAGGCACTCGAAGACGACGGCGCGACGTACGACCTGTCGGGATTCTTCGTCATCGGTTCCGGCGGCGCGATCCTCTCGCCGACCGTGAAGGAGAAGATCAACCAGGTGTTGCCGAACGTCCTCGTGATCGACTCGCTCGGCGCGTCCGAGACCGGGTTCCAGGGTTCGGTCGCGAGTTCGGACAAAGAAGGCAAGCCACGGTTCGCGATGGGCGACCACACGGTCGTGATCGACGAGCAGGGCGTGCCCATCGAGCCCGGCTCGGGCGTGGTCGGCCTGCTGGCGCGCAAGGGCTACATGCCCCTCGGCTACTACAAGGACGAGGCGAAGACTGCGTCCACGTTCATGGTGCTGAACGGTGAGCGGTGGGTGATCCCGGGCGACATGGCGCGGGTCGAATCCGACGGACAGATCACCTTGCTCGGCCGTGGTTCGGTTTCGATCAACTCGGGCGGCGAGAAGATCTTCCCCGAGGAGGTCGAACTCGCGCTGAAGTCACACCCGGCGGTGTTCGACGTCGTGGTCGTCGGCGTCCCCGACGAGCGGTGGGGCGAGCGCGTGGCCGCGGTCGTGAAGGCCCGGGCCGACGCGACCCCGACTGCCGAGGAGTTGGCCGAGCACGCGCGCACGACGATCGCCGCGTACAAGGTGCCCAAGGAAGTGCACCTCGTCGACGAGATCGTGCGCTCACCGTCGGGTAAGGCCGACTACCGCTGGGCGAAGTCGATCGCCACCGGCCAGGGCTGAACCGGCTCGAACTGCCGAGCGGCTACGTGGCCGCGAGCACCACGATGTCGCGCGCGGGAGCGCTGTCGGTCCAGGTGGCGGATCCGGTGACTGCCGGCGACTGCTTCGTCGTCGTGAACCGGTGGATCACCCCGTTGCCCTCGACGGTGTAGCCACCGCGCCCTCCGCCCAGGAGCGCGACGCCTTCTGCGAAGCGGCGAGGAGTGCCGATCCAGACGCTGGTGGGCTGGGGCGGCGCGGCGCTGGTGCCGATGCCGAACGGGTGGAGCGCACCGCGGTAGTCGACGACGTACCCGCCGGTACCGCTGGGCAGGATCGCAATC
>JBDUBS010000413.1:0-4125 GCA_040003875.1 Acidimicrobiia bacterium
CCGTCGCAATCGTCTCGCCTGCGTACTCCACCGGTGGGACCGAGGAGTCCGTACGCCAACGCTGGCTCGACCACCACGACGAGCTGTACCGGCGTCGCTGAATGCACCACGCAGCATGGTTTGGCGGGCCGAGGATCGGGGCAACCCTTTTGCTGAGCCGGCGTGCGTCGGCCCGAAGGGAACGACACCGTGTTGACTCGTTTGATTCGTAAGGCCGTGGTACTCGGACTCGCAGGCTACGGCGCCTACCGGCTCGCCGAAATGGTGCGGGCTCGCGTCAGCCCAGTAAAGGACCGCACGGCGACCCATCTGCACGAGGCGGCCAGCCGGGCGCGGGGAGCCGCGGACGATGTCGTCAGTGACGCCGCCGACGCCCGCCACGTGGTGAAGGACGCCGCCCAGGACGTCACCGCCGAGTTGCATGACGCCGCACACGAGATGAAGGCCGGCGCCGAGGCGATGGCCCAGGATCTCAAGCGCGCCGTCGCGCCTCCGGTCGCCAACTGACGAGTGGAGGCGACGCCTCCGCGGTCACCTCCACTTTCAACGGATCAAACCAGATCGGCTACAGGGCGGGGCCCGTCGTACGGAGCTTGTCGACGTCGGCCATGGCACGGCGGAGGTCGGACAACCAGCTGTCGGTGTGGTCACCCACGAGCTTCACGCACCACGCGAGGGCCTCGGACCGCGACCGCGCGACGCCGGAATCGACGAGGGTGTCGAGCACCTGACGTTCGTCCTGGCGCAACCGGGTCATGACCGGCACGGCGAGATGGGCGAACTGCACCCGGGTCTCCCCGATCGAAGCTCCCCACCCCACCTTGCGGCCGTAACGGGCTTCGGCTTCGGCGGCGATCTGCATCCGTGCGTCGCGGGTCTCCTCCCGGAACCGGGTGATCCGACCCAGTGCCGCGGCATCCGCCGCACCGTCGGGCGCACCGTCGTCGGGTGCACCGGTGTCGGGAGCCGCCACCTCGCCGGTCACGATGATCTCCTCACGATCCACGGTCACACCCGGCGTTCCGGTAAACCAGCCCTCGGGGAGCCGGCCCGCGAACCATGCCGGCGCATCGTGCGCCGGGGGAAGGTCCGCCTGCTGCCAACCGCCCGGTCGGCCCATCCCGCGGCCACCTGGACCACGCCGACGCCCTCGCGGCCCCTCACCGCGGCCCCGCCGACCACCTTCGGAGCCTGTTTCTCTTACTCTTTTGTCGTCCTTCATGGTTGATTCCTCGTGTCGATTCCTTATTCGGACTCGTTGTCCTCATTACTTGATTACAAGCTTACCAACACGCGGATTGTCAGGGAGTATTCCTTCGGGTGACGCAACGGGCCTAGGGATGCGCCGCGCTCGGGGGCGCGTCTGCGATCTCGACCGCCTGATCGTCCACGAAGCACCAGATCCACTCCTCCCCGGGCTCGAAGCTCTGGATCACAGGGTGCGACGACGAGCCGAAGTGCGCGGTCGCATGCCGCCCGGGTGAGCTGTCGCAGCACCCGATGTGGCCGCAGGTGAGGCAGCGCCGCAAGTGGAGCCACCGCCCACCACTCGCCAGACACTCGACACAACCATCGCCGCTCGCCGCGGCGCCGGTGTCGACGGTCGCCAGGTGTTCACACGTCATGTTCGGCTCCTCGATGGTCGGTGGATTCGATCGATCCGGTCGGTCACCTCGGCCCGACAGGGCGTCGCGGCGGACGCGCCGAACGCGTCGAAGGCGATGACTGCGAGGCCGAGCGACCAGTGCAACCGATCGTCGGTGACGCTATTCCGCGGAGCCGCCGGTGCGGCCGTCCGTCGCGACGCCGTGCGGCCCGGCGAACTTCGCGCCCGGTGCCGACGACGGGCGTCGGGGGAACCCGCGTGCGCCGTCGTTTGCGCCGTCGTCAGTGAGGTCGATGACGGGATCCAGAGCTGCTCGGGGGAGGAGAGACGGATCGACGCTTCCGCCGATCACGGTCGGGGGCGCCGGCAACGAATCGTCGAGGTCGACCACCTCCGCACGGTTCGACGCCTCGAGCGCCGGGGCGGAGGATGCGATCACCATGGTGAGGAGTTCTATGGCGCGGTCTAGCCGGTCGTGGTGGGCCCGGTCTTCCTCGTTCTGCACCCGGAGTTGATCGGTGACGGTCGTGACACGCGCCAAAGCGCCGATCAGCTCGACGTCGCGCCGAGCCAGTTCCTGATGGAGACCGTCGAGCTGCGTGTGCATGCCCGTCAGCTCGGTTCGCAGGGTTTCGACCTCGAGCTGGGTGGTTTCGGCTTGGAACACGGCAAGATCGAGCGCGCGAGTTCGCTGACTCTTCCAGGCCACCGGTACCTCTTCCTTTCGGGCGTGATCCCTCACGGTAAACGGGCGACGGGCTCAGTTGGTGGAACCGGATCCGCGGTCCCCTCGACGCGATCACGTCGAATGCGGAGGCGACGCCGGCCCGGCCGCCGCCGCAACTTCGGCCCGGGCTCGACCGAGTGAGCACTCGACGAGCACGGTCAGGAGCTGCTTCACCGTGGCGCGATCGCGGGCATCGAACAGCTCGATCGGGACGTTGTCCCCGACGGCCACCGCCTCACGGACCTGCTCCACCGTGTGCAGCTGCACGCCGTCGAAACAGTTGATCCCGATGACGAAGGGCAGGTTGCGCTGCTCGAAATAGCTGATCGCGGGAAACGACTCGGCGAGGCGACGCGTGTCGGCCACCACGATCGCCCCGACCGCACCCCGCGCCAACTCGTCCCACATGAACGCGAAGCGTTCCTGTCCCGGCGTACCGAACAGGTACAGCACGAGGTCGTCGGCGAGCGTGATCCGCCCGAAATCGAGCGCCGCGGTCGTCTCGGTCTTGTTCGGTGTGAGGTCGGCGCAATCGACGTCGGCTCCGACCTCGGTCATGGCCGCATCGGTCGACAGCGGCTCGATCTCCGAGATCGCGCCCACGGTCGTCGTCTTGCCGACGCCGAACCCTCCGGCGACCACGATCTTCAGCGCGAGCGGCGCGCGCCGCGGCTCAGAGGGCTCGGACACCATCGAGCAGCCTTTCGAGCAGTTGCACTCGGTCTGCGGGTTCGCTGGTCCCGGTCACCCCGACCGAGAGCACCCGCGCCGCGGCGAGATCTCCAACCAGTACACGCACGACACCGACCGGGAGCCGCAGATGGGTCGCGACCTCGATGATCGAGTACGGCACGCGGCAGAGTTCGACGATCGCGACGACTTCGGGCGGGGCGCCGGGTGACAGCGGAACCCGTTCGCTCACGACCACGGCTTCGAGCGGCAGATCGCTCCCGCCGAGGGTACGACCGCCGGTGAGCACGTAGGGACGCGTGAGCCCGGGCTCGGAATCGAGCGCGTCGCTCATGATCCCCGCCCCCCGATCCGCGTCGGCTGCGTCGCGAGCGTCGTCATCCCGGCAGTACCCCGCGTAGGTCGGCCACCAACTGCGGTGTGAGTGCGGTACCGGCCCGATCGGCGAGCATCGCCATCTCGTAGGCGACCAAACCGATGTCGCACGGACGGGTTGCCACGACCGCGAGCGCCGAACCGTCCGAGATCCCCATCACGACGATCAACGCGTGTTCGAGTTCGACGATGATCTCGTGCACCCCACCCGCCCGCATCGGCGTGCTCGCGCCGCGCGCCACGCTGAGCAGACCCGCGGCCACCGCTCCCAGCCGGTCGCCCGTGGCGCGATCGACATCGGCGGACAACGCGATGAGGAGACCGTCGGAGGAGACGACGGCCGCCTCCCGAATCCCGGGGACTCGCTCGACGAGGTTGCTGAGGAGGAATCCGAGGTCGTTGCTGCCGGTCACGATCCCTCCCCCGGGCGCTCGTCGCCGGGCCGCCCGCCGGCGCGCCGGCGACCGGCCTCGTACCGGGCGACCAGTTCGAACACGGCCTCGGGCGACCGGCTCGGCGGTGGGCCGACCGTCTCGGGCCCGTCCGACACCGCGCCCACACCCTGGTTCCGGCGCGGGAGCCCGGCGGGAGTCGTCTCGGTCCCCGGACCGCGGTCGGTCGGAGCCTGGGATCGATCGGCACCGACGCCAGCCACCACCGGCGCCGGCGACGCGTCCGCATCGGTGTCCGCATCGGTGTCCGCTTCGGCCGCGACGAGATCGACCGT
>JBDUBS010000044.1:0-13962 GCA_040003875.1 Acidimicrobiia bacterium
CGAGGCGCGCCACAGACCGAGTCGATGGCGGTGGTGTCGGCCACACTCGGCGCCGGCGGGCGGGTATCCCACGCCACCGCCGCACGTTGGTTGCAACTCCAGACGGAACTTCCGGCGAGTCCTATCCACGTCACCGTCGACGCCCGGCGCCGCCGCCCGCGCCTGACCCGAGTGCAGGTGGAGGCGCTCAATCACTCGTTCTTCTCGGTCCTGGTACACCGATCTTCGGCGCTCGACGAACGAGTGCCCACGATCGACGGTGTTCCATGCGTGACCGCCGACCAAGTCCTCATCGACATTGCACCCGCACTCTCGAGCGAGCGGCTCGAGTCGGTCTTCGAGCGCGCCCGACGACTTGGTCTCGTGTCCACCGAGCGGCTGGCTCGGCGTTTCGGCGAAATCGGTGGTCGGGGTCGACCGGGCACGCAGAAGATCCGCGACCTACTCGCACAGGCTCAACCGAACCCGCTCGACTCCCGGCTCGAGGTCAAGGCGTGGCGAATGCTGCGGGCGTCGCGTCTCGCCGATCCGCTACGGCAACTGCGCGTCGACCTGCCCGCGAACCGCTGGTACCGCCTCGATTTCGCGTGGCCGGAACTCCTCGTTGCCTTCGAGACCGAAGGCTTCGAATGGCACGGCTCCCGCGCCCGTTGGAAACAGGACCGCCTCCGCACCGCGGCGCTGGAGCGTCTCGGCTGGCGCATGATCATCGCGACCTGGGACGACGTCGTCAGTTCACCAACGGCCACCATCGAACGAATCGCGACGGCACTGAGCGAGCGGCACGCACTCAGCGCGGCCGGGTGAACGCGGTCTACAGGGGTCCGCGGAACGGTCCGATACCAAGGGGGCGAGTACCGAGAAGGGTCGGGACGATGTTCGCGAAGTGTTCTGAGTGTGGGTACCTCACGCCTGAGGGAGCCCCGCTGTGCAAACAGTGCGGTGCTGTCGTCGGAGCGACTCCGGATGCTCCATCGGCGCTCCCCTCGGCCGGCGACTGGTTGACGTCGCCCGGCATGCCGCCGCCCGATCCGAGCACGGCTGCGCCGCAACGATTCGCGACCCCGGTGCCGAAGCGTGCGCCGGAGGCCGCGTCGATGTTCCCGACGCCCGCGGCCAAGCCACCCCGACGGTCCATCCCCACGTGGAGCGTCGCGTCGGCCACCGTGCTGCTCGTCGCCGTGATCATCGTGGGGCTGATGGTCGCGAGCTCCGGCGGCGACGACACTGCCAAGAAGCGAGTCGAGGCCGCGACGGCCGACCTCGCAGCGCAGCGCGCCCGCATCGACGTCGCCGAGCAGTCGTTGATCACCCGCGCCGATCTCGGCTCGCGCTGGACCGACCTCGGAATACATGCGACACCAGCGTCCGACATCGGCTGGCACGATGCATGCTCCGACGACCCGAAGCTCACCGATCGGGAGGAGTTCGGGCGCGACGTCGCGTTCAGCTCCAACCTCCAGCCCGACGGCAGCGAGAACGGTCACCTCGAATCGACGGTGCTCGCCTACGCAAACGCCGATCAGGTCGACCGAGGACTGACGGCACGGCGCCAGCCCGACTTCACCACGTGCATCGCAGCGTTCGACGTCGATTACCTCTCGTCGCCGGGTACGACCGGCATCGTCGGTGACGGGGTGACGCGAATCGACAACCCCGACGCGCTCCTGTACCACGAGACGATGCGGTTCATGTACCAGGGCGCACCGTCGACCCAGACGTTCTGGACCGCGTACTACGGCCACGGCGCGTACCGTGCCGTCCTCACCATCAGCGGCAACTTCTCAACCGACTACATCGCAGAACTCGTGCACGTCGCGCGGCAACGCTTCGACACGCACACGCCGGCATAAGGCGAGAGGCGGACACAACCCCGCATCGACGGCGCGCTACGGTCACTCGCCGTGCCCACGCTCTCCGAAGCCGAATCGAAGGCGCTCGTCGCCGCCCACGGCATTCCGGTCCCGGACGAGCGGATCGTCCCGAACGCGATGGCCGCGGTCGAAGCGGCGACGGCGATCGGTTTCCCCGTCGTCCTCAAGTTGAACGGTGACGCCATCGCACACAAGACGGAGCGGGGTCTCGTACGGCTCAACCTCGCTGACGCCATGAATGTCGAGGCGGCGGCGTCCGAACTCCTGGCCGCCGCGACCCCCGACGACGGACCGGTCAGCCTCCTCGTCGCGCCGATGCTGCGCGGCAACCGGGAACTCATCGCCGGCATCCACCGCGACGCGCAGTTCGGGCCGACGGTGATGCTCGGGATCGGCGGCATCCTCGCGGAGGCCGTCGGCGATGTCGCGTTCCGGCTCGTCCCATTGACGACCGTCGACGCGCAGGACCTCGTGGAGGACCTCCAGACCCAGAAGTTGCTCGGTGCATTCCGCGGCGAACCCGCCGTCGACCGGGACGCACTCACCCAGATCATCACCGGCCTCGCGGCCCTGGCCGAGGCCCGACCCGACGTCGTGAGCGTGGACCTCAACCCGCTCATCGTCGTCGACGGTCGACCGATTGCCGTCGACGCCCTCGTGGAGATCCGGGCGTGACCGACGCCGATCGGACCGAACAGTTCCGAGCGCTCTTCGACCCGCGCGCCATCGTGGTCGCGGGCGCGTCGAGCCACCCCGGCAAGTTCGGCTTCGTCACGCTGCACAACATCCTCAGTCAGGGCTACGCGGGAGCCGTGTACGCCACCAATCGCGACGGCGGGACGATCCTCGGGATCGACACCGTCGCCAGCATCGACGACCTCCCGACCGACGCACCGATCGACCTGGTCTTCGTGTGCACTCCGGCCGCCGCCAATCCCGACCTGTTGCGGGCCTGCGCCCGCCGCGGCGTGAAGGCGGCGTTCATCACCAGCGCCGGGTACGGGGAAGCGGGGGAGGAGGGTCGGACCGCAGAACGCGAACTCGTCGCCCTGGCCGACGAGCTCGGGATCCTCCTCGCCGGACCGAACGGCCAGGGAGTCGTGAGCACTCCTTCGAGTCTGTGCGCGCAGATCGTCGCCCCGTACCCGCCGGCAGGGCGGATCGGTGTCGCCAGTCAGAGCGGAAACTTCGTCTCGAGTTTCCTCAACTATTCGGTGCTCGCCGGGATCGGCATCAGCCGTGCCGTCAGCGCCGGCAACGCCGCGATGGTCACCGTCCCCGACTACCTCGAGTTCTACGCCGACGACCCGGAGACCGCGGTCGGCCTGGCGTACGTGGAGGGCATCGCCGACGGTCGCGGCTTCTACGACCGCATTCGCGGTGTGACGCCACGGATGCCGCTCGTGCTGCTCAAGGGGGGCGCGACCGCGGGCGGCCAGCGCGCCGCGGCAAGCCATACCGGGGCGCTCGCCAGCGACGACCGAGTCTTCGACGGTATGTGTCGGCAGGCCGGCGCCACACGCGCGGCCACCGTCGAGGAGGCCTTCGAGGCCGCGGCCACGTTCGCCACGCAACCGCTCCCCAAGGGTCCCAACGTCGCGGTGATGACGACCGCCGGCGGTTGGGGCGTGGTCACCGCCGATGCGATCACCGCGAGTCGCGACCTCGTGCTCGCGCCGATGCCCGACGACCTGCGCGCCGAGATCGACACCAAGCTCCCGCCCCGTTGGAGTCGCAACAACCCGATCGACCTCGCCGGCGGCGAGACACGCGACACGATCCCCGAGGTCATGGACATGGTGGCCGCACACCCCGAGATCGACGCGGTCGTGTATCTCGGGCTCGGCATCCAGAGCAACCAGGCCCGTCTGATGCGCGAGGGGCGCTTCTACCCGGGCGACGGACTCGAGCGCATCGTCGACTACCACGAACGACAGGACGCGCGATTCGCGCAGGCGGCAGCCGAGATCAGCGACGCGACGGGCAAGCCGATCCTCACCGCCACCGAACTCGCGATCGCCTTCCCCGACAACGCCGGACCGCGCGCAGTCCGCGAATCCGGGCGGCTGTGTTACGCATCCTCGAACCGCGCCGTGACCGCGCTCGGCCATCTCTACCGCTACTCGCAGTTCCTCGGCCGGCGTGACATCATCTAGTCGTCGCGCGACGCGCGGAACCGGAGTGCGGCGAGCGCTCGTCGTCGTGCTGGCGCTGATCTCGGTCGCCGCCATCGTCAGCGCGCTCCGCCGGCCCGACCCGGCACCTGAGACCGCGCCGACCGCTCGGCTCGGCACCTCGTTGTGGTCGGTGCGGCGGACGCCGCAACCCGTGGTCGACGCGGTCGGTGCGCAGCACCTGGAGGCCGCGTTGCTGCAGCAGGCCGGCAGCAACCGCGTGTGTTTCTCCGTCGCGGACCCACTCGGCCCGATCACCACCCACGCGGAGGGCGACGCCCTCACTCCGGCGAGCACGCTCAAGCTGCTCACCGGAACCGCGGCCCTCGAGCGCCTCGGCCGCGACTTCCATTTCACCACGACGGTGCGCGGCACCACCGCGCCCAGCAACGGAACCGTCGAGCGCCTGTACCTCGCCGGCGCGGGCGACCCGCTACTGGCCACCCCCGAACGGATCGCCGTCGACCAACGCGATCCCGAAACCAAGGGCCTCGCATCCACCAACCTCGCCTCGCTCGCCGACCGCATCCACGACGCCGGCGTGCGCTCGGTACCCGGCGGTGTGGTCGGTGTCGACGGTCGCTACGACCGCACCCGGTACCAGCCCGACTGGACCACCGGCGGTCGGGCATCGATCGGTCCCGTGGGCGCGCTCACGGTGAACGACGGGTTCGCCGGTCCGGCCGGCGCCGGCGCCGCGGTGGCCGACCCTGCCCTCAATGCGGCGGTCGAGCTCAGTCGATTGCTCGTCGCCCGGGGGATCGCGGTTGGCGGACCGACGAGCGGATCGGCACCCGACCGCGCCACCGACATCGCGTCGGTCGACTCCCCGCCGCTGCACGCGGTGCTCACCGAGATGTTGAGTGCGAGCGACAACCTCACCGCCGAGATGTTGGTCCGCGAACTCGGCGCCCGGGCGGGGGAGGGCTCGACGGCCCGAGGGGTGCGCGAAGTCCGCAACGCGCTCGCGAAACTCGGCGTCGACCTCACCGGTGTCGTGATGGGCGACGGATCGGGGCTCGGGCACTCCGATGCGGTGCCGTGCCGGACGCTGATGGGCGTGCTCGAACTCACGCGCCATGCCCGCTTTGCCCCGATACGCGCGGGGCTGGCCATCGCCGCCGAGCGCGGCACGCTCGCGGCGAGCTTTCACGACACGCCGCTCGCCGGAAAACTGCGGGCCAAGACCGGCACGCTCGACGGGGTCAGCGGACTCGCCGGTTTTGTCACCACCGGCCGACCGATCACCTTTGCCCTCCTGGTCAACGGGACGTTCGGCGAGGCCACCGCGTTCGCGGTCCGGGAGTCGATGGCCACCTCGATCGGGCAGTTCCCACTCACGGTCGGCGGCGATGCCGTCGTCCCCACTCCGAGTGAGCCTTTTCCGCCCAGGGCTTGCCCGCACGTCGCGCGGGCGTGTTGAATCCGCTGGTGGCTGACCGTCCCGCACCGATTCCTCAGGCCGTGACCGAGCTCTGGGAGCTCGTCGTCGCGTACTTCAAGCAAGAGACGACCGAGCCCCTCAAGGGCCTCGCCCGGGTCATCGGGTTCGGTGTGCTCGGATCGCTGCTGCTCGGCACCGGCGTGGTGTTCGTTGCCCTCGGTCTGCTCCGGCTCCTCCAGCACGAGGCTCCGAACACCTTCGACGGCAACCTCACGATCATCCCGTATCTGATCGTGATCGTGGCCCTTATCGTCACCGCCGGACTCGTCTTCAAACTCGACACCCGCACCAAGCGCACCCCGTCGGGTGCCACGAAGGACCAGGTCCTGTGAGCCACGAACCGATCACCAAGTCCGACATCGAGAAGAAGCTCGCCGAGATCGGGGGCGAGGTCGACGACCAGGTCGCCAACACCCGCCAGCTCGCCATCACCGCCGGTGCCGTCGTCCTCGCGGTCGTCATCGCCGGCGTGTTCCTTCTCGGCCGCCGTAAGGGCCGCAAGCTCACCACGATCGTCGAGATCCGCCGCGTATGAATCCGCTCTCCGTCGCCGGTGGAATCCTCGGCGGCCGCCTCAAGAGCCGGAGCCGGCTCGCCTTCGGCCTCACGGCCGCGCTCACGGGGCTCCGCGTGTTCCGCCGGCTCACCAAGCAGTCCGACAAGCCGGCGATCCGGTTCCAAGTGAAATCCGGCGAGGTCTACGAGATCCGAGGAATCCGGCGCGGCCAGTAGCCTCGACGACTTCATGATCGTCGTCTTGCGCAATCCACGTCGCGAGGTCGAAGTCCGGGGACCGCTGAGCGTCGCTGCGCTCCTGGCCCGGCTCGAGATCGTTCCCGAGTCGGTGCTCGTCATCCGCGGTGACACGCTCGTCACCCACGACGCCCGCCTCCTCGACGACGATCGCGTCGAGATCCGCCCGGTCATCTCCGGCGGTGACCAATGAGGTGTCGCCCGTGAAGTGTCGTCGTTGCAAAGCTCCGGCCATCATCGACATCCCGCGCCACAACGCAGCGTTCTGCGCCGACTGTTTCACCCACCAGTGCCGCGAGCAGGTCAAGCGCGCCATCCACGAGCACCGCATGATGGAACCCGGCGACCGGGTGCTGGTCGCCGTCTCCGGCGGCAAGGACTCCCTCGCTCTCTGGGACCTCCTGCACGAGATCGGGATCCCTGCCGACGGGCTGTATCTCGGCCTCGGGATCGGCGATTACTCGGATGCCTCCGGCGCCACCACCCGCGGCTTCGCCGCCGCGCGCGGGTTGCTCCTCCACGAGGTCGACCTCCGCGAGCAGTACGGCTACGACATCCCGGGCGCGGCCGCTGCGACCCATCGAGCACCGTGTGGTGCGTGCGGCCTCTCGAAGCGGCACCTGTTCAATCGGGTCGCGCTCGACCAGGGCTACGACGTCGTCGCGACCGGCCACAACCTCGACGACGAGGCCGCGGTGCTGCTCGGCAACGTGCTCCACTGGGAGACCGGCTACCTCGGCCGCCAGTTCCCGGTCCTACCGGCCACCGAAGGCTTCGCCCGCAAGGTCAAGCCGCTGGTGCGCCTCAGCGAGCGTGAGATGGCGGCGTACTGCGTGATCCGCGGCATCGACTACCAGGTCGAGGAATGCCCGATGGCCGCCGGCAACCGGCACATCGGTTACAAGGAGATGCTCAACCAACTCGAGACCCGCTCGCCCGGTTCGAAGGCTGCTTTCGTCAGCGGGTTCTGGAGCCGGGGGCACGCGGCGTTCTCTGACGAGTCGGACCGGGAACGGGCCGAACTCCTGCCGTGCGTGGAGTGTGGTGCCCCCACCACGACGGGCGACCGGTGCGCGTTCTGCACGCTGCGCGCCCGCGCCGCCGAACAACCGGTGACCCTGCGAACGGTGCGCTGACGTGGACCGACCCGGGAAGTTCGCCGTCGGCGAGCATGTGCTCCTGCTCGACCGCAAGCGGCGACGGCATCTGATCCGCCTGGCGGCGGGCGGGGAGTTCCACACCCACGCGGGTGTGCTCGACCACGACACGATCATCGGCCGGGACGAAGGCGTGACACTGCGGACGACCCGCGGCGCCGCCCTCCTCGCCATCCGGCCGACGATGGCCGAGTTCATCCTCGAGATGCCCCGCGGCGCGCAGGTGATCTACCCGAAGGACCTCGGACCGATCCTCATGCTCGCCGACGTGTTCCCGGGCGCGCAGATCCTCGAGTCGGGCATCGGGTCCGGTGCGCTCACGATGACCCTGCTTCGAGCGATCGGCCCGACCGGCCACGTGACCGGCTACGAGATCCGCGACGACTTCGCCGACCGCGCGCAGCGCAACGTCGAGGCCTTCCTCGGTCCCGACCAACCCCTGAGCGTCGAGGTCCGCGACGTCTATGCGGGAATCGACCTGGCTGATCTCGACCGGATCATCCTCGACCTCCCCGAACCGTGGCAGGTAGTGGGCCACGCGGAGTCGGCGCTCCGACCGGGTGGGATCTTCCTCTCGTACCTACCCACCATCCTCCAGGTCTCGACGCTGCGGGAACGGCTGGCGGAGTCGGCCTTCGGGATGGCCGAGACGATCGAGGTACTCCACCGGGGTTGGAACGTCGACGGCATGTCCGTACGACCTGACCACCGCATGGTCGCCCATACCGGGTTCCTCACCGTCGCCCGCCTTCTCGCGTCGGCCGAATGACGCCGACCGAATGAAGTCGGTCGCAGGGATCGGATGAACCTGCTCGACATCGCGGTGCTCGCCAGCGTCGCCATCGGCGGGTTCATCGGGTTCCGGGTCGGGTTCGTCACCCGCGCGTTGTCCTGGCTCGGCTTGTCGATCGGACTCATGATCGGACTGAGACTCATGCCCCGGATCGCGCGGGCATTGGTCGACAGCACACCCGGCGTGCGGTTACTCGCGGTGTCGGCGCTCCTGATCGGACTCGCGTTGATCGGCCATGCGACCGGGCTCGTGGCGAGCCAGGCCCTCCGGTCGAAGTTCTCGCTCACGTCGGACGTGTCGCTGCTCGACCGTTGGACCGGCGGCGTGCTCGGCGCACTCGGCGGACTCGCGCTGCTCTGGCTCCTCGTCCCCGCGATGCGCTCGACGCCGGGCTGGCCGGCACGCGCCGCGCGCGATTCGCGCATGGTGGCACTCGTGGATCGTTTCGCCCCCGCGCCGCCGCGTTCGGCGCGGATCCTCGGCCGCGTCGTCGGCGAGGCGCCGTATCCCATCGTGCGGGACGAAACCAGGGTTGGGCCACCACCGACCGCCGACGCCGGGCCGCTCGTCGACACCCGCGCCGCGCGCAGCGTGGTCCGCGTCGACGGCAACGCGTGCGGGCTCCATTTGGCCGGCACCGGATTCGCGGTCCGCCCCGATCTCGTGGTCACAAATGCCCATGTCGTCGCCGGCGAGCACCGCACCACCGTGACCACGATCGACGGGCGGGAGCTCCTCGCACGCGTGGTCCAGTTCGACGGCCGCCACGACGTCGCCGTGCTATCGGTGATCGACTCCGGTCTGACGCCACTTCCACTCGGTCCGACCCGCGTCGGCACGATCGCGACCGTTCTGGGCCATCCCGGCGGCGGTGCGTTGCGCGCCACCCCGGCGCGCATCGCGCGTCGAATCGACACACCACGCACCGACATCTATCGCAGTGGGACCGTCAGCACGTCGATCGTCGGCCTGGCCGCCCACCTCATCGTCGGCGACTCGGGCGCGCCGGTGGTCGGTCCCGACGGACGGGTCCAGGCCATGGTGTTCGCGATCGACCCGGCGAGCAGCACGACCGCCTTCGCGCTCAGTACCGCCGAGTTCCGACCCCTCGTCGCCGCCGCGAGCGCGTCGGGATCGGTTTCTACCGGCACCTGCCTCAACGATTGAGGGTCAAACACCGAACGCTTGGGCCACGGTCACCCCGAGTGCCGCGATCGCGAGCACCGACACGACCACCACGCAGAGGAACGCGAACACCCGGAAGCGCGGCCCGTTGACTGCGGTCCCGACCGCACTCGGTCGGTTGGTCAGGACGAACAAGAACCCGAGGATGACCGGGGTGATGAAGCCGTTGAGCACCTGCATGCCGACGAGCAGGTCGATGAGGTTGACCGGGATCAACGCCACGGCGCCCCCGATGACAACCTGCCCGGCGAACAAGCCGAGGAACAGCGGCGCCTCTCGGAACTTGCGCGACACCGAGCGCTCCGCCCCGACGGCCTCGGCCAGGCCGTAGGCCGTCGACAACGGGACGATCGCCGCAGCCAACATCGATGCGCCGAGGAGACCGATCGCGAAGAGCACCTCGGCACCGTCGCCCGCGACGGGGCGGAGCGCCTCCGCCGCGTCGGATGCCGAGGTGAGCGGCAGTCCGCTCTTGCCGATCGCGGCACCGGTCGCGATGAGGACGGCGAGGAAGATGAACCCGGCGAAGAGCGCCCCGAAGATCGCGTCGAGCCGCTCGTGGTTGTATTCGTCGGGCCCGATACCACGGTCGGCGACGGCCGCCGCCTGGTACAGCTGCATGTACGGCGTGATGGTCGTCCCCACCAACGCCACCGCGAGGAGCAGGAAGTCGCGGGAGGCGACGAAGTGGGGGATGAAGGTGTTCTTGGCGACGTCCCCCCAATCAGGACCGGCGAGGATCATCGCCACCGGGTACACGAGGAACACCAGCGAGAGCGCGAGGAACACCCGCTCCGCGCGACGGTACGAGCCGAAGAGCACGATCCCCAGGATGAGCAGGACCGCGAGGGGCACCGAGATGTATCGACTCACCCCGAAGATCTCGAACGCGGCCCCGATCCCCGCGAACTCCGACACCACCAGGCCGAGGTTCGCGATGAGGAGACAGACGACCGCGAACGCGCCGATGCGCAGCGAGAACTCCTCGCGTACCAGGGACATCAGACCTTCGCCGCTGTACGCGCCGAGGCGGGCGGCCATCTCCTGCACCGCCACCAGCGCCGCGATGATCAGGACGCCGATGAACAACGTGCGGTACTGGAACTGCGATCCGGCCGAGGCGTAGGTGGCGATCCCGCCCGCGTCGTTCCCGGCGCTCGCCGCGATCACCCCGGGCCCGAGTACGGCGAAGATCACCGCGGGCCGGACCCAGCGGCGGCGGCGGGGGGCGGGAGGCGGCGCGACGGGAAGCGTGCTCACGGGAGGAACTCTGCTATCCGAAGAGGCGCGAGAAGCGGACCCGACCCCGTTCGGGGACGAGCGCGTCGACGAGGTCGTCGGCCAGGATCCGGCCCACCGGGCGTCGGTCAGGGTCGATGACGAGCAGGGACGAGCCACGCGAGTCGATGAACTGCTCGATGACGTAGCTCAGTGACGTCTCGGGCTCGACCATGGCAGGCTCCGGTGGCCCGGCGACGTCGATCACCAGGTCGTCGCTCGCGGCCACCAGCAACTCGAACAGCCCGAGGTCGTGAATGACCCGGCCGTCCTCGTCCACGATGATCACGGCGTCGACATCGGCCTGGTGGTCGGCCTCGGCGCGCAGGATGCGCCGGACCTCACCCACGGTCTGCTCGGGCCGGACCAGGACGAGGTTCGTCGTCATCACCGCACCCGCGGTGCCCTCGCGGTAGAGCAACAGCGCGCGCAGCGGGGCGGCGGCGTCGGGAGGCATCGCCGCCAGTAGCTCTTCGGCCTCGTCGGGGTCGAGGTCGCGCAACGCGTCCGCGGCCTCGTCGGGCTCCATCTCGGCCAACAGTCGCGCGGCGCGCTCGGGCTCGGACTCGCGCAGTAGCGCACCCAGCTCCTCGGGCTCCATCTCTTCCAACGCGTCGGCGGCCTGCTCCGGCTCGAGGTGAGCGAGCAACTCCTGGCGCTCCTCGCGACCAAGCTCTTCGAGCAGGTCGGCCAGCTCCGCCGGGCGGAGGCGGCGGAGCGCGTGGTTCGACGCGTGCGTGCGCATCGGACTGCGACGAGCACCGCTCGGTGTACCGAACGGCTGGATCGCCGACCAATCGATGACCCGGTCGGGAGTGGCCCGGAGCCGCCAGCGGGTGGGACCGAGGCGGCGCAGCAACGTCTGGAACCCGACGTCGACTCCCACCAGACGGAAGACACCCGCAACGCGCGCCAGGTAGAGATCGGAGGCCCGCACCACCCGGACACCGTCGACATCCACCAGCTGGTGGTCGACGACGTCACCGTTGAGCACCACCTCGCCGTCGCGCCGGACGAAGTCGCGCAGGTCGAGACGCGTCGAGGCCAACACCACCCGGTCGGGCGCGATCTCGGTGATCTGGTGGATCGGAACGAAAGCCCGCCGCCGGCCGACGCGCATCACGATGCCCGTCACCGGGGGATAGGGCTCACCCTGCCACCGCACCACGAGATCGACGACGCGGCCGACCTCCGCGCCCTGGTACTCGTAGACGGGACGGCCGACGAGCGCGGCAGTCGAGACGAGCGCGTCCGCGACGGCACGGTTGGCGAGCAGGCGTTGGGTTCGGTGTTCACGCCGACGACGGATCGCGGCGGGAGTGGGGAGCGGTGGGCGACGAGCCATGACACACCTCCGAAAACCGCGCCGAGAAGTCGGCGCCGAGGCGGGCAGCGGACGAAAAGGGCGTCGCCCTCCCGTCGGCTCGTCAGGTCAGATGCGTGCGAGCAGACGGAGGACGGCGCCGTTGCTACTCGGGGGTTCTTGCTTGTGCATGCCGCCTCCTCTCGCGCTTCCGCTCGTACGACTTCGTCGTGGGCCGCTGGGCCACGCCTGCTCTTGTCGGGAAACCACCGGTCCGTCGGTTGGTCTCCGGCTCTTGTCCGCTCTTACGACTCCGTCGTGGGGGTCGTCAGGACCCGATCAGGCTACTCGGCTTCGATGTAGATGCATTCCCCAGGACATTCCTCGGCCGACTCGATGGTCGCCTCGAGCATGCCGTCGGGGATGTTGGCGAGGCCATCGGCGCCACCGGGCTCGCTGAAGACCTTGTCGCCCTCTTTGACGTAGGCGAGACCGTCGTCGAGCAACGTGAACACAGCAGGCGCGATCTCTTCGCAGAGTCCGTCACCCGTGCACAAGTCCTGGTCGATCCAGACCTTCATCTGCTGGCCTCACCTTTTGGTCGGTGTTTCTTGGGGGATGTTCGACCGCAACCAGCCGCTGGGTATCAACCCGGCGCCGGTTCCAACCGATGGGAGCGTACGGTGCAACTCCCGGATCGGCAATTTACCTCATGAGCATGAGGAAAAACCCGATCAGGGGCGGAGCACCTGGTTAGGGTGCGCGAGACCCGCCGAAATGCGGTCCGTCGGAAGGAACTCATCGTGGCGAGTGAACACGAACGGCGCCTCACCGAGTACGAACAGCAGGTGAGCGAGCTTCAGGACCAACTGAAGACGCTCGACGAGGAGATCGTCACCCTGCGCCGCCGTCTCCAGGACGCCCCGAAGCGGGTCCGCACCCTCGAGGAGCGGATCCTCGAGACCAAGGGCCAACTCGCCCAAGCCGTCTCCCAGAACGAACGGCTCTCCGCCACCCTCCGCGAAGCGCGCGAGCACATCGCAGCACTCCGCGAGGAGGTCGAGAAGCTCACGATGCCGCCCTCCGGGTACGGCACCCTGCTCGGGACCAACGAGGACGGCACCGTCGACGTCTTCACCGCGGGCCGCAAGATGCGGGTCGCCATCCACCCCGAGATCGACGCCACCTCCCTGCGCCGGGGCCAGGAAGTCGTGCTCAACGAGTCACTGAACGTGGTGCTGGCTCGCGGACTCGACACCCAGGGCGAGGTCGTGATCTTCAAGGAGCTGCTCGAGGACGGTCACCGGGCCCTCATCATCGGCCGGGCCGACGAGGAGCGGATCGCCGAGTTGGCCGAGGAACTCGTCGGCATCAAGCTCCGTGCGGGCGAGCACGTGCTCGTGGATGCCCGCTCCGGGTTGTTGGTGGAACGCATCCCACGGCCCGAGGTCGAGGAACTCGTCCTCGAAGAAGTCCCCGACATCACCTACGCCGACGTCGGAGGCCTCGACGACCAGATCGACCAGATCCACGACGCGGTCGAACTGCCGTACCTCCACGCCGACCTCTTCCACGAGCACGACCTCCAGCCGCCCAAGGGCATCCTCTTGTACGGCCCGCCCGGCTGTGGCAAGACACTGATCGCGAAGGCGGTCGCCAACTCGCTCGCCAAGCGCGTCTCCGAACGCACCGGCAACGAGAAGACCAAGTCGTACTTCCTCAACATCAAGGGCCCCGAGCTCCTCAACAAGTACGTGGGCGAGACCGAACGCCAGATCCGCCTCATCTTCGAACGTGCACGCGAGAAGAGCGAGGAGGGCGTGCCCGTCATCGTCTTCTTCGACGAGATGGACTCGCTCTTCCGGACCCGCGGCACCGGCATCAGCTCCGACATGGAGTCGACGATCGTCCCGCAGCTGCTCGCGGAGATCGACGGCGTCGAAGCGCTCAAGAACGTGATCGTGATCGGCGCCTCCAACCGTGAAGATCTGATCGACCCCG
>JBDUBS010000541.1:0-4110 GCA_040003875.1 Acidimicrobiia bacterium
CTTCCGGGTCCTCCGGTTCGGGTGGGCTCAGGTCGTGCACGACTCCGCCAACGTCGTCGCCCGCATCCAAGCGCCGCCGCCCGCGTCGTGATATCCGCGACTTTTGGTCTGTGCATGGGTGTTTTCCCGACCCCAGGGACCAAAAGTCGCGGGAGGTGGCGGGAGGGAGGAGTGTCACACCTCGGGCGTAGGGTGGCCGGGTGCCGGATTTCCAACTCGTGTCGGACTTCGAACCGTCGGGCGACCAACCGAAGGCCATCGCGGAACTCACCGCGGGCGTGGAGGCGGGGGAGCGGTACCAGACGCTGCTCGGGATCACCGGGTCCGGGAAGTCCTTCACGATCGCGGGGCTCATCGCCGAGGTCCAACGGCCGACGCTGATCCTCGCGCCCAACAAGAGCCTGGCCGCCCAGCTCGCGTCGGAGTTCCGGGAGTTCTTCCCGCACAACCGGGTCGAGTACTTCGTCTCCTACTACGACTATTACCAACCCGAGGCCTACATCCCGTCGAGCGACACCTTCATCGAGAAGGACTCGTCCATCAACGACGAGATCGACCGGCTCCGCCACAGCGCCACCAGTGCCCTGTTGTCGCGCCGTGATGTCGTGATCATCGCGAGCGTCTCGGCGATCTACGGCCTCGGTTCGCCCGAGACCTACGCCACCCAGCTGCTCACCCTGAACGTGGGTGAGGAACACGACCAGCGGGCCATCCTCAAGCGCCTCGTCGAGTTGCAATACGAGCGCAACGACATGTCATTCGTGCGGAACAAGTTCCGGGTGCGGGGCGACACGATCGAGATCTTCCCGGCGTACGAGGAACGCGGCATCCGCGTGCAGCTCTTCGGCGACGAGATCGAGCGCATCATGTCGGTCGATCCGGTCACCGGCGAACTGGTCGAGGACCTCGAAACCCTCGTGCTGTTCCCGGCGTCCCACTACGTCACGCAGGAAGAACAGCTCAAGCGGGCGATGGCGGGCATCGAGGCCGAGATGTTCGCGCGGCTCGCCTGGCTCGAGGATCGCGGCAAGCTGCTCGAGGCCCAGCGCCTCCGCATGCGCACCACGTACGACCTCGAGATGATGCGCGAGATCGGTTTCTGCTCCGGCATCGAGAACTACTCCCGTCACCTCGACGGGCGTGTCGCGGGCGAGGCGCCCTACACGCTGCTCGACTACTTCCCGAAGGACTTCCTCATGGTCCTCGACGAGAGCCACGTGACAGTTCCTCAACTCCACGGTCAGTACGAGGGCGACCGGTCCCGCAAGGAAACGCTCGTCGAGCACGGCTTCCGGCTCCCGAGTGCGATGGACAACCGCCCGCTGCGCTTCGAGGAGTTCGGCGAGAAGATCAACCAGGTCGTGTTCATGTCGGCCACGCCGAGCCCGTACGAGTTGGAGATCTCCACGAAGGTCGTGGAGCAGGTGGTGCGACCGACCGGGTTGATGGATCCCGAGGTGATCATCCGTCCGACCAAGGGCCAGATCGACGACTTGGTGAACGAGATCAACCTCCGGGCCGAACGAGACCAGCGGGTCCTCGTCACCACCCTCACCAAGAAGATGTCCGAAGACCTCACCGACTACCTCCTCGAACTCGGGATCCGAGTGCGGTACCTGCACAGCGAGGTCGACACACTGGAGCGGGTCGAGATCCTCCGGTCGCTCCGGCTCGGCGAGTTCGACGTGCTCATCGGCATCAACCTCCTTCGCGAGGGTCTCGACCTGCCCGAGGTGTCATTCGTCGCCATCCTCGACGCCGACAAGGAGGGGTTCCTCCGGTCGTCCACGAGCCTGATTCAGACGATGGGTCGGGCGGCGCGCAACGTCGAGGGCCAGGTCGTCATGTATGCGGATCGGGTCACCGACTCGATGAAGTTCGCCATCAGCGAGACGAACCGGCGCCGGAAGCGTCAGCTCGAATACAACGAAGAGCACGGCATCGACCCGCAGACGATCCGCAAGAAGGTGACCGACATCCTCGAGATGGTCCGCCTCCGCGACAGCGACGACACCGGATCGTCCGGGTCGCGGAGCGGTCGGGGCCGCGGCCGGAGTCGGAAGAGCAGCGCGCTGTTCGCGGACCTCAAAGGAGTGCCGCCGGACGAACTCGGCCGGCTCATCCAGACGCTCCAGGAAGAGATGCACGAGGCCGCCAAGGACCTCCGGTTCGAAGAGGCCGCGCGACTTCGCGACGAGGTCAACGAACTCAAACGGGAGTTGAAGGCGGTCAGCTGACCGGACGCGCACTGCCGAAGGCCTGCGCGATCGCTGCGACGTGGCGATGATCGGTTCCGCAACAGCCTCCGACGACGTGCAACGACGGAAGCGACTCGGCGAGCGCCGAATAGCGCGACGCGAGATCGGCCGGGTCGCCCGCGTCGAGTACTTCCATCTCGTCGAGTTCGGCGTGGCTCAGCATTGACGCGTTCGCACGGAGCCCGCGCAGGCGATTGGCCCATGCGGCCGTGGGATCGAGCACCGTGTCGAAGTGCGCGGGATGGGCGCAGTTGAGCATGTAATGCGTGGCGTACCCGTCCGTCGCGGCGTCAGTGGTTTCGATCGCGTCTCCGAGCGACATTCCCGACGGCAACCTTCCATCGGTCTCGACGGTGAACGAGACCACGACCGGCATCTCCTGATCGCGCGCCGCCTGCACGATCCCGATCGCCTCGTCCGCGTAACACATCGTCATCGCAGTCACCACGTCGGCCGGCGTGGTCGCGAGGCAGCCGATCTGGAACGCGTGGTATTCCGCGGCAACCCCCGGCGTCATCGCGTCGTCGATGCGGTACCCGTCGCCCCGTGGACCCACCGCGCCCCCGACGAGGAACGGCTGCCCACTCGTCCACGTTCGGCGAAGCGCGTCGGGAACCGCGACCGCGGCATCGATCAACTCGGAGAGCTGCGCCCGATCGTGGCCCAGCGTCGCGGCCCAGTCGGGGTTCGCCCGCCAGGTCGGCGCCTCGAGCAGGCAGGCCGCGCCGACATTGTCGGCAATGGCTACGTAATGCTCGTAGTAATCGGTGAGCAGCGCCTGGCCATCGGCCGTCGCGGCCAGTGGGTACGCCGCGAACGCCGGCAGGTCCACGCCGCGGTCGAACACGAGCCAGGTCTCGAGACCGGCATCGGTCACCACGACGGTGTCGGGCGAGGGAAACGGGGTGCGGGTGCGGTTCGTCATACGACCACGACACCACAGATCCGCTCGCGTTGCTTGCGACCTCCACGAGGACGTCTCCGCCTCCGGTCGAGGTGACCGGGACGTCACCGTGTCGTAGCTCCCGACTCGCGAGGATCGGACTCCTCCAACTGCCGGAACATACGTTCGTTTCGGGCGCTCGCGCGGGTAAGGTGCAGTGATGGCGGAGCGCAAAGCGGCGAAGAAGGCGGATCAGCCCGCTGCGGCGCGCCCTCCTGCGAAGCCGAAGGCCAAGACCACTCGGAAGCCCGCGACCAAGACCACGAAGCAGGCATCCAAGCGTGCGGTGACCACACGCCGACCCCCGGTCGTGCCAGTCGGCGAACCAGACATGATCTCAGTGCGTGGAGCGCGGGAACACAACCTGCGCAACGTGGACATCGATCTACCCCGCGACCGGCTCGTGGTGATCACCGGCCTGTCGGGCAGCGGCAAGTCGAGTCTGGCGTTCGACACCATCTACGCCGAGGGTCAACGGCGCTACGTGGAGAGCCTGTCGAGCTACGCCCGGCAGTTCCTCGGTCAGATGGACAAGCCGGATGTCGATTTCATCGAAGGCTTGTCGCCGGCCATCTCCATCGACCAGAAGTCGGCCGGTCGCAACCCGCGCTCCACCGTCGGCACCATCACCGAGATCTACGACTACCTCCGTCTCCTGTTCGCTCGCATCGGTATCCCACACTGTCCCAACTGTGGACGGGTCATCACCCGCCAGACGCCGCAGCAGATCGTCGACCGGGTCCTCGAGTTGCCCGAGGGAACCCGCTTCCAGGTGCTGGCCCCGGTCGTGCGCGGCCGCAAGGGTGAGTACGACGGTCTGCTCGACGAACTCGCGCAGCAAGGCTTCACGCGTGCGCGCATCGACGGCGAGACCATCGAACTCGCGGACCGCGGTGCCGACCGGCTGGC